>NZ_DAOMQT010000011.1:0-123389 GCF_035445465.1 Agriterribacter sp. | reverse complement strand
ATTATATCCAGGCCAGCAGCAATGAAATACCCGAACGCTGGCTGAGAGCGCAGGAAAGGAGCTAATTTGGCAACCTGTCAGGACTGCCGCGATAGCTCGAAGCTAAGCAGTCCTAACAGGTTTGCCTCCCAGGCTATGTAAATGTGGAAACATGAAAATCTGAGAAATGTGGAAATGTAAAAACTCACTGCTTACCCCTTGCCAACATGCATCATTTAAGCTCCTTTTCGCGACCAATCATCTTCTTCCTCACCGGAATGTTTTTTCTTTCTTCCTGTAGCGTTTCAAAAAAGATAAATAAGATTGTAAGGAATAATTTATTTAACGATTCCGTACTGGCAGATGCACATACAGGCATTGCTGTTTTTGATGCGGATGCAAATAAATTCATTTACAGTTACCAGGCTGATAAATATTTTGTACCGGCCAGCAATACCAAGATCATCTCTTTATATGCAGGCATGAAATACCTGCAGGATAGCCTGGTGGGGCTGCGATACAAAGAAATGGCTGATACCCTGTTTATTGTGCCTTCAGGAGACCCTGCTTTTTTGCATCCTGACTTTAGCAGCCAACGGGTATTTGATTTTTTAAAAAGGCAATCCAAACCTATAACTATTACTACAAATAGCTGGAAAGCGGAAGCATGGGGTGAAGGCTGGATGTGGGATGATTATAACGATGCGTATATGACGGAACGCAGCCCCTTTCCTGTGTACGGGAATGTGATCAGGTGGATGCAGGTGCGCGATTCGGGTAGCATTGCGGCAATGGCAAGGGAAGAAGCATTCATTTATTCGGAACCCGATATTAGCTGGAAAGTGAATTTTAGCGGGGATACCGCGTCAAAAATATTTTCCGTACAGCGGGCATTAGCCGAAAATAAATTTTTCATCACCCAGGGCAGGGAGGTCAATGCTGAACGAAGTGTGCCTTTTATTACTAACCGGTTTCAATCAGCACTGGAACTACTGAAGGATACCCTGAGCAGAACTATTGATTCAACCACAACCGTAATTCAGCCTGACGGCATTATTCATTCCCAACCATCCGATTCGCTTTTTAAGATCATGATGTACCGGAGCGATAATTTTTTTGCGGAGCAGGTGTTGTTAATGACCGCTAATGAAAAGCTGGGTGTAATGGATGACAGGCGGATGATACAATACCTGCTGGCCAATGACCTGGCAGGGTTTCCCCAAACCCCGCGGTGGGCCGACGGCAGCGGGCTGAGCCGGTATAATTTATTTACACCGCAGGACTTTGTGTGGATACTCCATAAAATGAAAAATGAATTTGGAATGGAAAGGTTGAAAACAATTTTTCCAACGGGAGGAACAGGCACATTGCGCCATTACTATCAAAGCGATAGCAGCTTCATATACGCTAAAACGGGCAGCATGTCGGGTGTGTTGAGTCTTAGCGGTTATGTATATACAAAGTCAGGCAGGTTGCTCATCTTTTCCGTACTGGTAAACAATCACAGGCAGCCCGCATGGATGATCCGGAAGAAAGTGGAATCGTTTTTACACGCACTGAGAGGGAAGTAAATACAAAGCACCGGGAACCAAAAAACAAGAACCAAATAAATTTCAAATTTAAAATCCTAAGCCTGAATTTCGAAATCCGAAGGAAGCCGGCTGTGAGCTATCAGCTTTGAGCGGTGCAACGAAGGTATATACAGCCTGTTATTAGCACTAACTCACTGATAGCTGACTGCTGGTTGCTGACACCTGATCGCCCCGGATGCAATTTCAAATCTTAAATCTCAAATTTCAAATATCATCTACCTTGCTCCCGACGGACAGTACTTCAATAAATAATCAGTGAATAAGGTTCGTAAATGCAGGGTTGTTCCTTCTCCTTCACTAATGCCGTGTGTTCTGTTCGGGTACGACATAAACTGGAATTGTTTATTGTATTTAATCAGTTCATTCAGCAGCATTTCTGCATTCTGGTAATGTACATTATCATCTCCCGTACCATGTATATACAATAAATTACCACGGAGGTTTTTGGCGTAAGTAACAGGCGACCCTTTGATATAATCTGCCTTGGTTTCCTGTGGCGGACCCATATACCGTTCCTGGTAAATGTTGTCGTACGTAAGCTGGTTGGCTACTGCAGCAACAGCAATGCCCGTTTTGAAAATATCGGGGTATTGAAACAGTAAATTTAAAGTAGAAGAGCCGCCGCCGCTCCATCCCCAGCTTGCCACGCGCGCCGTATCTAAATAAGGGCGTTGCTGCAATAGTTTTTTCATAGCCATCGCCTGGTCGCGGATATTGATGCCGCCTATATCGCGGTAAATAGCTTTACGCCATGCCGACCCTTTTAAAGTTGGTGTGCCACGGTTATTGAAGGATACATAGAAGTAGCCGCTTTTTGCCATATCGCCGTTAAATAAACGGTTGCCACCGGTTGAAAATTTATCTTCAACTGTAGTGTTACCGGGTTCTCCATACACATACAGCAGTACAGGATATTTTTTTGAAGAATCAAAATTTTCGGGTGTTACTATCCACCCGTCCATGGTAACATTATCGTCTGTGGTGATCGTAAAAAATTCCAGGTTTTTTCTTTCTGCCGTTTTAATGCGGTTGGCCATGCTTTGATTATCCTGCAAAGGCTTATGTTCCGGTAATTTGATCCATTCGCTTACGAAAGGAGTATAGCGGTTAGTAAAGGTATGCAACGCTAACCGGGCGCCGGGAGAAATCTCATAACCGTGTGTTCCCTTTAAATTGCCGGGCGATACCAGTTCCAGCCTGCCTTTACCGTCCATTTTGGTGCGGTACAGGTAACGCTGGATAGCGCTTTCGGGAGAGGCGATAAAATATACATAATTGTTTTTTTCATCAATAGCGCTGATGGTTTCTATATCGTAATTGCCTTTGGTGAGCAATGTTTCTTTTTTCCCATCGCTGCTAACGTGGTAAATATGCCGCCAGCCATCTTTTTCACTCACCCATAAAAAAGCCGTGCCATTGCTTATCCATTCCCAGCCGCGTGGATCATCATCATTCCAGCGCGATTTAATATCAATCCATGCTTTGTCTGTTTCGGTATATATGTTCTTTACCGTTGCGTCTGATATATCGCATACGTATAATTTACTTTCATTTTGTTTTCTGTTCAATTGCTGTACAATGAGCGATTGATTATTGGCAGCCCATTCCATGCGGGGCAGGTAATGCTGTTTGGGATCGCCGGGAATATTCATCCACCTGGTATTGCCTCCTGCCGCGCTAACCACGCCAATACGAACGGCGGATGGGGATTGTCCTACTTTTGGATATTCAACAGGAACAACGAATGAATAAATGGAGTCTGTTGTGTTAAGCATTAAATAATCGCGGGTACCGTGTGCATCAACCTGCCAGTAGGCTATATGCCTGCTGTCGCTGCTCCATCTGAAACCGTCCCTGCAACCAAACTCTTCTTCATATACCCAGTCAAATGTGCCATTGATCAACTGGCGCGAGCCATCCGTAGTTAACGCGGTGGTTTGGCCGGAAGCAATGTTTTCCACATAAATATTCTGCCCGCTTACATAGGCTACCCTGGTTCCATCGGGAGAAAGCTTTGCGTACATTAAAGACTGACCGGGCTTATCTTTTCCAATTTGCTTTAATTCTCCTGTACCCTTGTTCAGTACCCAGTAATCGCCTCTTGTATTATAACGCCATACCTTTGCAGTATTGGTAAAAATAAGCAGTGTATTTTCATCGGGGCTGATCTCAAAATCCGCTATTGTCAGCGGCTTATCCTTTCCGCCGGGTGTTAGTTGGGCAGCGGTGGCCAATACCGTAACCTGCTGCGCGGATAACGGATTAACACGAAGGAGCATATTGTCCTGTATTTCATACAACCCTGTTCCATCCGTGGTCCAGTTTACCTTCCCGGCTTTAAACTGAGCCAGTCCGGCAGAAGCAGTACAAATAAAATAGATAATGATAATGCTTCTTTTGAGGTAAGCGCCATATTGCATAATCAAAAATAATTTAATAGTAAATTTATAAGAGAAACTGTTATGATGAATAAAGATTTGATAAATGGTGAAAGATAATGCATGCTGTTATCAAACCATCTTAAATTGCGATAATGAAATTGTTTAATGTATATCGTTATGAATGACGTGAAAGAAAAACTTCGGATAGATAAGTATCTCTGGGCCATCCGTATCTTTAAAACGAGAAGCATAGCTTCGGAAGCCTGTGATAAAGGGAAGGTAAAATATCATGGAGACAACGTTAAAGCTTCCCGGAATGTGCATATAGATGACGAGTATGAAATCAAAACCGAAGCGAAACGCTGGCGTATTAAAGTAAGCGGCTTACTGCACAACCGGGTGCAATACAGCGAGGCGGTTAAATATTATATAGATATTACCCCCGCGGAAGAAATAGAAAGACTGGAATACCAGGCGTCCAGCTTTCATACGGGTAAGCGATTGAGCAAAGTAGGAAGACCCACAAAAAAAGAGCGCAGGGATATAGATGATTTCCTGGAGGAATGATGGGTGCAAAATATCCGGAGGGCTTTAAGCTTTGCCCGCCGGATTGTTACTGATTTTATTTTTCCATTTCGTTAAGTACTTCCTGTGTAACGCCCATAAGCGAAAATCCGCCGTCATGGAAAAGATTCTGCATGGTTACCATGCGGGTGAGATCGCTGAACAACGACACACAATAATTAGCGCAATCATCGCCGGAAGCATTGCCCAAAGGACTCATTTTTTCCGCATAATTTATGAACCCGTCAAAGCCTTTAACGCCGCTGCCGGCAGTAGTGCGTGTGGGAGATTGTGAAACGGTATTTATTCTTACCTTCTTTTTAATGGCATAATGATAACCAAAGCTGCGGGCAACACTTTCTAATAATGCTTTGGCGTCGGCCATTTCGCTGTAATGCGGAAATACTCTCTGCGCGGCTATATAGGTAAGCGCCACCACGCTGCCCCATTCATTCAGGGCGTCCATATCCCATGCCGTACGTAATACCCGGTGAAGCGACATGGCAGAAATATCCAGTGTTTTTTGATTGAATCCATAATCCAGCTCAGTATAGGATTTTCCTTTTCTTACGTTAAGGCTCATTCCTATGGAATGTAATATAAAATCAATTTTACCACCAAAGTGAGCAGTGGATTCCTCAAACAATTTCTTCAGGTCATCCATATTGGTTACATCGGCGCCTATAACCGGAGCGTTTATTGCTTCAGACAGTTTGCTGATCTCGCCCATCCTTAAGGCAACCGGTGCATTGGTAAGCACTAACCGGGCGCCTTCTTCATGACATTTTAACGCTGTTCTCCACGCAATGGATTTTTCATCCAGCGCGCCAAAAATAATTCCCTTCTTTCCCTGCAAAAGGTTATAAGCCATATTATGATATTTAAATTGAGCGTAAAAATAGGTATTCAAAAGCAAGCAACAAATATAATGCAAAGTCTGAAGCAGGAAATCCGCGAAAAATGCAAAGAATCCCAAAACCAAATAACAGGCAACAAATAAATTTGAAGCCTAAAACGCTAAATCCGAAACGAATACAATCTCAAATCTTAAATCTCAAATTTCAAATCTCATCGTTCCATCATCTCCCTTGCATTTTCAAGCGCTGAAGCGGTGGGCTTTTCACCGCTCAGCATTTGTGCAATGGTGTCTACTCTTTCCTCCGCCGATAACAGTTTTATACGTGTATTTATTTTTTCACCTTTTTCTTTTTTGTATACAAAAAAATGAGCGTCTGCTTTAGCGGCTATCTGCGGCTGGTGTGTAATGGCAATTACCTGGTGCGATTCACCGAGGTCTTTCATAATGATACCCACCTGCCGGGCGGCTTCGCCGCTGATGCCCGTATCTATTTCATCAAAAATGAGGGTGGGTAACTGAACGGATGCGGCTACCAGTGATTTAATACAGAGCATTAAGCGGCTGAGCTCACCCCCACTGGCTACTTTTCGTAAGGGTTCAAACTTGTTGCTTTTATTGGCGTCAAATAAAAACGCAATGGCATCGCCGCCTGTAATGTTCAAGGCCGCCGGGTTGATAGCTATTTTTATCCGGGCATTGGGCATACCTACCTGGGTAAGTAATTTATCGGTCTTCTTCTCAAAAGGAGCTACCTGTTTTTGGCGGTTAACCGTTAGGGTTTGGGCCAGTTGCTGTGCCTGCGCTAATTGTATTGCCGCTTCCTTTTCTAACTGAGCGATCGCTGCATCAAGATTCAGCACTTTATCTAATTGTTGCTGCAGGTTGCTTTGTATATCTAATAATTCGCCGGTGGTTTGCACGCCGTGCTTTTTCAGTAATTTATATCCCAGCGAAAGCCTGTCGCTTACCATCTGTATTCTTTCTTCATCAAACCGGATCTCATGGTTTAAATTTTCTATGTCGCCGGCTATATCACGTAATTCTATCTGGGCCGATTGAAACCTTTGCACCAGCGCCGGAATAGCGGTATGGAAATCGTGGAGCGAATGCAGTTGATTGATCAGTGCCTTCAATTGCTGAACCAGCGGCTGCTCTCCTTCATTAAGCTCATAATTAATTTTACCCAGGGCCGATTTAATATTTTCGGCATTGCCTAATAGTTTCAGTTCAGCGTCTAATTCTTCAATTTCGTTTGCTTTCCATTGCGCTTCTTCCAGCTCATTATATAAAAATTTATGGTAATCCAGCTCTTTGTTGGCAGCCGCCTGCTGTTCTTTGGCGGTGGCAAGCGCTTTTTGAGTGTTGCTGTATACTGTATAAGCTTCCTGGTATTGCTTCAGCACGGTTTGATGACCCGCCAGCGCGTCAATTACTGCCCGCTGAAAATCACTGTCTCCAAGTTCTAATGTATCAAACTGCTGATGGAGGTCTACTAACAGTGACGCGAATTGTTTGAGCTGGGACAGGTTTACGGGCGTGTCGTTAATAAAAGCTCTTGATTTTCCGGTTGACGCTACTTCTCTTCTTATTACAATCTCTTCTTCGGCATCCAGGTCGCTTTCCTGCAGCGTTTTTAAAATATCATTTCGGCCCTGAATGGAAAAGCTTCCCTCCACTATACATTTCCGGGCGGCATTAAATAATACGGAACTGTCGGCTCTTTCGCCCAGTATGAGCCCCAGGGCGCCAACCAGAATGCTTTTACCTGCACCGGTTTCACCGGTAATGATATTGAGCTTGCTGGAAAACTCAATATCAACCGATTCAATAATGGCGTAATTCTGTATAAATAGTTTTTGAAGCATAAACTGCCTGTTACCGCTGCAAGTTAACAGATAGCCTATTTCAGTCCAAGAAAACTATAGCTCCATATCCGGAACGGGAATGTAAGGAAGAATTAAAGAAAATTCAAATCCGAAGCCGGGAAATCCGAAATCCGAAGGAAATGCAATCTGAAAAGCACCAAGAACCAAATAAATACCAAAGCCCGAATATTTAAAATTCGAAATTCGAAGGAAAAGGGAGAGGTGAGAAGTGAGAGGGGTGCATTCTATCGTTAGTAGCTACTCACCTGCTACCTGACGGCTGAGCGCTGATCGCAAAGCACTAAGAACCAAATAAATTTCAAATAAGAAATCCGAAGCCGAAAGTTTGAAATTCGAAGCGAAATGCAACTATAAACTACAAACTACAAATTTCAAATCTCCAATCGTTCATAGCCGGCTTTTTCCATCAAAACGGCTTTGCTGCCGGTCATTTCGATCTCTTTCGCGGGAATTACTTTTTCTTTATAAGTAAGGTATAAGGCCAATGCGGTAAATATTACGCCTCCCACTATATTGCCGAGTGTTACAGGCAATTGATTATAGATCCACCAATCACCGAAGTTTACCTTGGCGCCAAGCATCATACCTGCCGGGATTACGAACATATTTACTACGGCGTGTTCAAATCCCTGTGCGAAAAAAATAAATATGGGCAGCCATGCGGCTATTATTTTTCCTGAAGCGGAAGTAGAGGTAAGAAACAATACTACACCCAGTGTTACCATCCAGTTACATAATATGCCTTTAGTAAACACCGTTATCATGCCTGCTGCACCATACTGTGCATAGCCCGTTGTTTTTGCTTCTGCAATTTTTATGATCGCCGGAATAAGCGCATGCGTATCTGAGCTTCCCATATTGGTGAGCGATATCCAGAAGAGTACGGCATATAATAATGCACCCAGAAGGTTACCTGCAAAAACAAATAGCAGGTTTTTGATCATTGCACTCATTGTTATTTTCCTGTCGAAATAAGCTGCCGGAAGTATGGCGAAGCTGCCGGTTACCAGCTCAAGTCCGAGTAATACTACTATTATAAAGCATGCAGGAAAAATTGCTGCGCCGAGGATGCCGGAGCCGGTTTGAACAGTGGCTGTAACCGCCAGGGTGGTGCCAAAGCCAAGGATAGCACCCGATAAGGCGGAGCGGATTAAAAGATCAGAAGGCGATAGTTGTATTTTGGCTTTGCCAGCCTGTATCATTAAGTTAATAACTTCTGCCGGTTTGGTATAGCTCATACTGCGGATTTAAAATTTGAAAAAATATTCAGGTTTAATATTGATCATAATGTAAGCCCAGTTGGCGCCGGGCTGTGGATGGGAAATGTTTTTAACAGCGGGGGAGGAGAGCAGGGAAGTAGTAAAAAAATGACTGTACCCGCCTTCAAGCGTAATGTCTTTGCTCCAGTTCAATACAGCAACCACATCTATCTCCTGTCCAAAATTGCTGTTCGCGCTGCCGGGATGCAAAGGATCAGCTATTTTACTATCGCTGAAAAACTGGTGTATATCTGCGCTTAATGCATATTTGTCGGTTAGCTTCCATTTCCCTTTCACATAATAATCGTTAAGCCCTCCGTTGCCAAAGCCGCTTCCGGCATAGAAATAATCCATCAGTCCCCAAAACTTATGCGGTGTTCCATACAAAGGATCAAATGCATGGCTTGTTGTTCCGGTTATTCCGCCTGATGTATGATCCATGCCCGCGCCTATCGCTATTTTTTTAGTTACTGCATATTGAGCATACAGATTCGACATCCATGCATCTATTTGCTGCCCTGATGCATTTTTCCCAAATTGATGATACAGCCCTGCAGTAATGCTCAGCGCATCAAAAAAGCGGTTATTAAAATAAGCGCCGGTAGTCATTCTTGTCCATGCGCCTTTTTGAAATTGTTTGGCATCCGTATTGTTCACGCTATCGTGATAATATTTATTAAACTGATCTGCGAAGAACAGAAACGAAACGCTACCGTTTTTTAATTTTTTACCGGTATATAAAAATTCCATGCTTTTATACATGGCGCCGCCATTGGTAGAAGCCGCATAATTTCCCGGAGGTTCACTATTGTAAATGGTGCCGCTTGCCGCTTCTTTATTCTGGTTGAATGCAAAGCCGCTGTGTAATGTCCATGACTGCTTTTCATATTTCAGTAAGGCCAGGTCATGCCGCCTGCCCTGCTGCAGCCAGTCTAAGTTGCCAATCAGCCGCTGGTCGTCATATGCCAGTTCCTGCCTGCCTGTTTTTAGCGATAAAGCATATTGTTTGGCAGATGAGTCCGATAATAATATTTCTGCCCATGCTTCATGCAGCATTACGCCGTTATTTTGTTGCGTGGAAATTTTATTAATGGTGGAAACGTCCTGCCCCCATACCCGCACATCGCGCAGTGCCAAACCAAATTTGAGTCGTTGCGTATTATAGGAAACCTGCAAGCCTGTTCGCTGCGAAATAAAGAAAGCGGGTGGAGCATTTTCAGGTAACGGGGCGCCCTGTCCTGATCTGAACTCCGCCCTGTTGCGCAATTGCCATGATATATTGAATTGTGCCTGCAAGGGAGAAGAAAAAGCTAACGGTAAAAGAATATATGCGGTCGCATACCAGCTCTTTTTTTTCATGTACATTTGACTGGTTTTAAATGAGTGTGTCTTATTTACAAACTAAAAGCCTGGAAGGGTGCCACCTTCCGGGCTTATCTATGCGCAAATGGCTTGGCTGCTATCCTTGTCATCAACAATTCCGATATATACATACTGATCTATTACTTTAACGGGGTATGTTTTAATACCACAACCCTCTTCATCGCTGAGGCAACGGCCGTCAATAAGCGAAAACGTTTTTTTATGCAGTGGGCAGGCTACTTTGGGTTCACCGCCCTGCGAGCCGATCATTCCCCGGCTAATGGTCATTTGACGGCGATGAGGGCAAAGATTCTGGGAAGCATACCACTCTCCGCGCCGTGCAAAATGAAACAAAGCGATCTGTTCGTCTTTATATTTCACGCATACGCCCCCGTTTTCGGGCACGTCTGTGATCATGCAGGCCCGATACCATTGAATATCTTCTGTGATACTGTAATTCATGTGCTTGATTTTAAGTGGTTATTTGATTCCGAATCAATATTGTTTTATTTTTTGCCAGGCAGTATTTTTTCACCCTTCACCTCTCTCCTTCTTCCTCATTTCCAGTCAACTGCTTTTTTCTGTCCCCGTAGTGCTTCGAACTGTACATTAGGATCTTTTTCACCGGGCAAATTGACGAAGTGATTGAAATGTTTTCTGAGCTCCGGTGATTCCACCACTTCTTTCCACTCGCATTTATAATGATCCACGAGGTTTTGCATTTCTTTTTCCAACTGTTTGCCTATACCCAGGCTGTCGTTTACGATCACGTTTTGCAGGTATGTTATTCCTCCTTCCATTTTGTTCATCCATGTGGCGGTACGGGTTAAGGGGTCGGCTGTTTTAATATAGAACATCAGGAAACGGTCAATATAGCGGATACAGGTTTCTTCATCAATATCCGAAGCCAGCAGCACGGCATGCTGGGGTTTGGATCCCCCGTTGCCGCCCACAAAAAGATTCCACCCTTTTTCCGTGGCAATAATGCCGAAGTCTTTCGATTGTGCTTCGGCGCATTCCCGAACGCATCCTGAAACAGCAGATTTAATTTTATGCGGCGCCCTCAATCCCCGGTATCGTTCTTCTATGCGAATGGCGAAGCTTACGCTGTCGTGTAAACCAAAGCGGCACCAGGTAGAACCTACGCAGCTTTTAACGGTACGCAGGGCCTTTCCATAGGCATGCCCGCTTTCAAAGCCGGCAGCAACCAACTCTTCCCATATCAGTGGCAATTCACTTACATGTGCGCCAAACATGTCTATCCGTTGCGCTCCTGTTATTTTTGTATAGAGATTGTATTTTTTGGCGATCCGGCCAATGACGATCAGCTTATCCGGCGTTATTTCTCCTCCGGGGATGCGGGGTACTACAGAATAGGTTCCTCCTTTTTGAATATTGGCTAAGTAGCGGTCGTTGGTATCCTGGATAGCAGGTTGCTTTAATATGGAATCATTCCAGGCGCTGGCTAAAATAGATGCCATAACGGGTTTACAAACTTCACATCCGGCGCCATTGCCAAACTTATCCAATGCCTCATCAAAGGTTTTAATACCATGTACTTTAACCAGGTCGAATAATTCCTGGCGGCGGTAAGCAAAATGTTCACAAATAGCAGGCTTTACCTTTTTACCAAGTTCCTTTAATGTTTCGCTTATGATATCTTTTATCATAGGAACACAGCCACCGCAGCCGGTTCCGGCTTTTGTTATTTTTTTAACTCCATCCAGATCTTCAATGCCATAGTCTTTCACTGTACAGCAGATGGCGCCTTTGGATACCCCTTCACAGGAGCAGATAAGCGCGGCATCCGGTAATGCAGCGATTCCGCTTCCTGCATTCATTTTACCGGCAGCGCCCGATTTCATAAATACGTCTTCCGCATTCTGTGGAAGGGGTAACCCGTTTTTATAAGTTTGTAACAATATATTATAGGCAGACGCATCGCCAACGAGGATGCCTCCCAGCAAATATTTTCCGTCGGTAGAAACGTTCAGGCGCTTATATATCCCCCAAACCCTGTCCTCAAATACAATGGTACTGCATTCATTTTCTATAGCCAGCGCGTCTCCAAAACTTGCCACATCCACTCCGAGCAATTTCAATTTGGTTGACATATCAAAATCTGCAAACACTTTATCCGTGCCTGTTAATTGTGAAGCAACAATATCCGCCATTTCATAACCGGGCGCAACCAGGCCGTATACCATACCTTCAAACAAAGCGCATTCTCCAATTGCGTAAATGCATGGATCGTTTGTTTGCAACTTATTATTTACAATGATACCTCCCCGGGGGCCGGTTCTTAAGCCACAATCTTTGGCTAATTCATCCCTGGGTTTGATTCCTGCAGAAATTACCACCATATCTACTTCAAGCCTGCTGTTATCCTTAAATTCCAGGGCTTCCACTTTCTCCTTTCCGGAAACAGATGAAGTAGCTTTATTAAGATGCACATGTATTCCCATGTGCTCTAATTTACTTTTAAGAAATTCAGCGCCGCTCTCATCTAATTGACGTGGCATTAAGCGGGGGGCAAATTCCACCACATGCGTTTCAAGATCAAGGTCTTTCAACGCTTTGGTTGCTTCTAATCCTAATAAGCCTCCTCCAATCACTACTGCTTTTTTGGCCCTGAAAGCATAGGAAGTGATCAATTCCGGGTCATCAATTGTGCGATAAACAAATACCCCATGCTTATCTGTACCGGGCACATTTGGTACAAAGGGAGCAGAGCCGGTTGCCAGTACCAGGTAGTCGTATGATAATTCCCGGCCCTTAGAAGATATTATTTTTTTATTGTATTTATCTATTTCTACCACCGGGTCGTCTAAATACAGGTCTATTTTATTAGCAACATACCAGTTCTGATCAACCAACGATAGATCTTCAGCAGTTTTACCGGAAAAGTAGTCTGTAAGATGCACTCTGTCGTACGCGCGATGGGCTTCTTCGCCAAACACAGTAATTTGAAATACTTGCTTTTTGTCCCTAGCCAATAATTTCTCACAAAATTTGTGGCCAACCATGCCATTTCCAATTACAATTACCTTCATAGTAGTCTGGTTTTAATCTATACTATTTTAAAAAAAGGCAGGTAATCGTTAAAAGGAAAGAGAGTAAATATTATATTATTGCAAATAATATGTAATACTATTCATTAATTATATCAACAAATAACTATAAAAATATTATTTATATCATAAAATTAATGATCAATATTTAATATTCAGTAGTTTTGGTTAAAATATATTATATATTTATATTCATAATTTGATAAAATGAAATCAAAAGCATCACTCTTATCTCTCATAGGCGCCGGTCCCGGCGACCCTGAACTGATTACTGTAAAAGCAATCCGGGCAATTGCATCTGCCCATGTGGTTTTATACGATGCTTTAATAAATACAGCATTGCTTTCCTATATGTCTCCGGGCGCTAAAGCGGTATTTGTAGGAAAACGCTTTGGATGCCATGCCCTTTCGCAGCAGGAAATTAACCATCTTATTGTAAACTATGCATTATTATACGGACATGTGGCAAGGCTGAAAGGCGGCGATCCCTTTGTTTTTGGAAGGGCGCAGGAAGAAATGGAGGCAGCGCGCAGCAATGGCATTGCCGTAGAAGTGATACCTGGTATTTCCAGTGCCGTGGCGGTACCGGCTGCGCAGGGTATTCCTTTAACCTGCAGGGGGATGGCAGAAAGTTTTTGGGTTACTACCGGCACTACCCGTTCCGGAGATATATCGGCCGATATTTGCCTTGCGGCACAGTCTACGGCAACGGTTGTTATACTAATGGCAATGAATAAGCTGGAAGCCATAATGGATATTTTCAGAGGCAATGGAAAAAGTGAAACGCCGGTTGCCGTTATACAAAACGGTACCACCGAAAAGGAAAAAATAATAACCGGTACGGTAAAAGATATTTTTTTCAGGGTGCAGTGTGAAGGTATGAGCAACCCTTCGGTTATAGTAGTGGGTGAGGTGGTAAAATTACATCACAACTGGCTGCAACAATTGAGCAATATAACTGTTGCTAATACAATCGTTGCTCCGCAAATGATTGCCTGTACCGGGAATCAGTAATTAAATCCTATTTTCACGGTATAAGCGTTAAAATGAAGCACCCCAAAAAAGATTGTGATCTTCAGTGTTGTTTGATGTGCCGCATGTGTTTACCCGAGTGGCTCCCGGCCATTAAAGCACATCGCCGAAATTTTCAGTATAAAAAAGGAGAGCTTGTTTTTAGAGAAGGCGATCCGGTAAACGGTATATATTTCGTGTACAGGGGTTCCGTAAAGATCCATAAACATTGGGGTGAAGAAAAGGAACTGATCGTACGGTTTGCGCAGCAGGGTGATATTTTCGGTCACCGCGGATTTGGAACAGATGCGTTGTACCCGATCTCTGCCACAGCTTTAGAGCCACTTGAAGTATGCTATATTGATCAAAGTTTTTTTTATGCCACGCTGCGTACCAATACAGAATTACTGTTTAAGCTGATGTTGTTTTATGCGCAGGAGCTGCAGGAATCCGAAAAGAACATGCGTAACCTGGCCCATATGCCGGTAAAAGGCAGGCTGGCCTATGCTTTGCTGAAGCTGAAAGAAAAATTTGGCGTAAATGACAAGGGGTTTACCGGCATCACGCTCAGCCGCCAGGATATTGCCGCTTATGCCGGCACTACATATGAAACGGTATTCCGGCTGATGACAGCATTTACCCGGGAGGGTATGGTAACCCTGTCGGGTAAAAATATCAGGATCATTAATGATGAAAAATTAAGGATGCTTACAGAGGAAGGGAGCTAATGGTTTTGTAAAGGAATACATCTCCTGTTTTCGGCAACAGTTGCGTTCCCCGATCCGGTTTGTGTAATGGTTTTTGGATGAACGGTATAAGTAGTTACAGGCTTACAACGCATTTTTGTAAAGCGAACGGTTATCACGAACAATTACATTCCTGTTAACAATATTTGCTGAAACCTTGCAGTAGCAGGGATGTCGCTGCTGCGCTTGATACATATGCAGGATGGTGCCTGAAAAAAGAGAGCGGAGCTAAAAATGTTGCTGCTGCTTATCCCGGCAAAATGCTGGTGGAAAACGGCAGGCGTTTAAAAAGCATCGTGGTATCAGATATCACACATTTTAAAGCCGCCAGAGATTATACCCGCATATATACCATTAATAATGAAGTATACCTGAGCTCGTATGGCATCAGCTTTATTGAAAAAAAGATTAATCCTGCCATGTTTCTGCGCATACACCGCTCTTATATCGTTAACACGGCGCATATCAGGGAATTATACCGGCGTATTTCCGGAACATTTATTGCCCTGCACAATGATGTGGAAATTAGTATTGGGAGGCATTATCTTCCTTCGGTTAAACAAATGTTGTTATAAACACTGGTTACGCTTTCCATAGCACAGGTTGAATGGAGTGCAGCATTTATCTTCGCATCAGAATATACAGTAAATACTTTTAATGTCAGGCACAAATATTTGCTGCTATACTGATATATGAAACGGAGAAAAAATAGTACAGTATTATTTATCGGAGCGATCATGATTGCAGGTGGTTGTAATGCATTGACGCCAGGCCGCGATCAGCCTCACACACTACAGGCAGATACCATTACTGTTGCAGATAGTACTCCTGGTTATTCCGTAAAATTTGGCACGGATGATACAATAGCACTAAAGGAAAACATCACTGTGCAACCTGATTTACTGCTTACAGATGAACCGCCGTTGCCCTCTGCGAGAATGCTCAGCGAAGCCGATAAAACCTATATTGACTGGATCATTCCGGATTACCCGGATGTTATTTTATTGCATGAAGGCAGTGCTGAAACGCTGGAGTATACGGAAGCGGTATACGGGTATCTTAAATTAAAGAAGGGCAGTGTGCAAAGAAAGATCATCACTCAAAAGTATACAGACAAAGCAAAGGATAAAAGATTCTATATAGCTGACGTGGGAGAGAACTGGTATGAAGTGTATGTTTTTGATGAGTGGAAATAAGGAAGGAGACCTCCGGCAAATGCTGCCGGGATGGATTGGCATATGCTTTGCAAATCTTAGAGTGATAACAAAAGTGAATGAATATTACTGCTGCTGAGGCAGACAGTAAATAATTTTTAATTGATGCAGGCGGAAGATTATGGAGAACCAATACTTCAGGTTTAAGCCCCTGCATTGTAAATGGGTAATTCATTATGCGCCCTGATCTTCTCCGGTTTAATGGCAGCAGCATTTACTGTCCTATTGCGGATGTACATATTGATCCTTCCATTCCTGTTGACCGTGCAATTATTACACATGCCCATAGCGATCATGCAAAGGCTGGCAGCCGGCATTATCTTGCACATAAGGATAGTGAAGCTGTTTTACGCCAACGCCTGGGAGAAGACATTTCTTTACAAACAGTTCAATATGGGGAACGATTTACTATTAACGGGGTAAATTTTTCATTGCACCCGGCAGGACATATCATTGGTTCTGCACAGGTAAGCGTTGCTCACCATGATATGGTTTGGGTGGTAAGCGGGGATTATAAGTTGGAGGATGATCATTTTTCAACACCCTTTGAGCCGGTAAAGTGCAATGTGTTTATATCTGAATCCACTTTTGGCCTGCCCATATACAAATGGGAACCGCAGGAAAAAGTATTCGACAGCATACGGGCATGGCACAGCAAAAATAAACAGGAAGGAAAGGTGAGCCTGCTTTTAGGATACGCGCTGGGGAAGATGCAACGGATATTGAAAAATATCCGAACAGAGAATGAAACAATATTTGCGCATGGTGCGGTATACTATTGCAATGAAAGGCTGCGGCAGGCGGGATTTGATTTGCCCCGGCTCACACTTGTAACAAAAGACATAGATAAGAAACTTTTTAAAAATGCGCTGGTATTAGCCCCTCCCTCGGCAAGTGGTTCACCCTGGCTTAAAAAATTTGCCCCGTTTTCTATGGGTTATTGCTCCGGATGGATGCGGGTGCGCGGTGCAAAGAACAGGAGAGCTGTTGACCAGGGTTTTGTGTTAAGCGATCATGCCGATTGGAATGGATTAAATGCAGCTATAAAAAGTACAGGTGCCGAAAAGGTATTTGTAACGCATGGGTTTACCAGTGTTTTTTCGCGTTGGCTGAATGAAAACAATATAGAAGCAACCGAAGTAATAACCAGGTATGGAAAAGAGGATGAAAGTGAGCAACCCATTCCTGGTGAACAGGATTCAATCAAACCGGAGGTTTAACCATGAAGGCGTTCGCAGCATTATTTTTAGATCTTGACCGTACCAATAAAACCAATGAAAAGGTTGAATTGCTGAAACAATATTTTTCATCTGCACCGGATAAGGATAAAATATGGGCACTCGCTTTGTTTACAGGACGACGTCCTTCATTTAAAGTAAACAGTACGCAAATGCAGCAATGGGCTGCCGGGGAAGCGCAGATACCGGACTGGCTTTTCAGGGAAAGTTACAACAGTGTTGGCGACCTGGGCGAAACCATATCGCTGGTACTGCCTCCGCATAATAACACTTTAACGGAAAAGTCGTTAAGCGACTGGTTTGACTACTTAAGGGTGTTGCCCTCATTGACAGATGAAGAAAAGAAAATAAAAATCCTGGAGGCATGGCAGCAATTAACACAGCACGAAATATTCGTGTTTAATAAATTGCTGATGGGAAGCTTTCGTATCGGCGTTTCTCAAACTTTAGTGATTCGTGCTATAGGGGAAGCTACAAAAATGGAGCCGGCCATTATTGCACATCGTATAATGGGCAATTGGAAGCCTGCTGAAATAAGTTTTGATGAACTGATCTTTAAAGAAGGGGAGAACGATAATGATTCAAGACCTTATCCTTTTTATCTTGCTTATTCCGTGGAAGGAGATATTTCAGGGTTGGGAGACCCCGCGGCTTGGTACGCTGAATGGAAATGGGATGGCATACGCTCACAAATTATTTTTCGTAACAATGAATTGTATATATGGACGAGAGGAGAAGAATTAGCTACAGATAAATTTCCGGAGCTGCATATTTTGAAAAATTTGTTAGCCGATGGCACTGTATTAGACGGAGAGATAGTGAGTTTCAGAGATGGCAAACCACTGCCTTTTAATATGCTGCAAACACGTATAAGCAGGAAAAACCTGACGAAGAAAATTTTGCAGGATGCACCGCTAGCATTCATTGCATACGATATACTGGAAGCCGGTGGAATTGATATCCGGCCATTACCACAGCAGCAGAGAAGAGAAAATCTGGAACAGCTCTTTAATACCATGCAGGCAACTCCTGTGGCTCATCTTTCCCCATTACTTGTATTTGCCGGTTGGGAGGATCTGAAAACACTGCACACACAATCCAGGGAGCATGCCGCAGAAGGCTTTATGCTAAAAAACAAAACGGGTGCTTACCAGGCAGGCAGAAAAAAAGGGGAGTGGTGGAAATGGAAAGTAAATCCTTTAAGCATTGATGCGGTATTGATCTATGCGCAAAAAGGCCATGGCCGCAGAACAGAGCTGTATACGGATTATACTTTTGCTGTATGGGATGCAGACAATACGTTAATTCCGTTTGCCAAAGCGTATTCAGGACTCACTGATAAGGAAATTACTGAAGTAGACAGGTTCATCAAACAACATACCATTGAAAAGTTCGGGCCCGTGCGTACGGTTAAGCCTGAACTGGTTTTTGAAATTGGTTTTGAAGGTATTAATAAGTCTGCCCGGCATAAATCGGGGATCGCTGTACGGTTTCCGCGTATCCTGAGCTGGCGCAAGGATAAAAAACCAACGGAAGCAGATACACTGGAAAATTTGAAAAATATTCTGGAACTGTATAAATGATCTCCCCTCTATTTATAAAAATACACAGGTAGCCGTTGGTTTCTGATTTTCTTGTGTGGTAAAAGATACACCTATAGCATATTTTATTGGAGTAAGATAAAATTCATCTATTTTTTTTAAATGTACGTATATTTTCCGTACACTTGTTATAAAAAAACATAGATTATGGAATCAGGGATAGCCAGATTTGACACAAGACTTTCCAAAGCTCAGAAAGAATTTTTCGAATACGCGGCAAATTTAGGCGGCTATAGAACGTTGACCGAATTTGTTATTAACTCTGTGCAGAGTAAGGCGGATGAAATTGTAGAAAAACATACTTCTATTATTGCATCGAAGCGGGATCAGGAAATTTTCTTCGAGGCCATAATGAATCCGGCCGTGCCCGGTAAAAAACTCAGTGTTGCTGCCAAAAAATACAATAAACTGGTGAAGCAGAAATGAGTTACATAACAGTTCCTTTAGATACTTCTCACAATAAAGAAAATTTTAATTGTGGGAAACCGCTGCTTAATTCCTGTTTACATAAACAGGCAAAGCAAGCAGTGAAAAGGAGGCTTTCCGCTTGTTTTATTCTTCGTGATGGAAAAGAAATAAAAGGGTATTATACGCTTTCTACCGCTTCTGTTGAAAAAAGGATGCTGCCGCAGGAAATTATCAAAAAATTGCCTCCCTCATACAATGACCTGCCAGCGATATTATTAGGCAGATTAGCTATTAATAGAAGCTATCAGGGCCAGGGATTGGGAGAACTGATTTTAATGGATGCCTTAAAAAGAAGTTATTTCGCTTCAATGCAAGTTGGATCAATGGCAGTAATAGTAGACCCGCTGGATGAGGAAGCGGTAAGATTTTATAAGCAATATGATTTTATTCTTCTTAGTGATAGCGGTAAGATGTTTTTGCCGATGGCTACAATTGTTTCGCTATTCCCCGATGTGTAAATAATTTCTTATTGTATAAGGGAATGCTGCTGTCGAAATACATCTGTCGGACATATCAAATCGAAAAAGAGGTTGTCTCAATGTAAATGAAACAACCTCCTAAAGAGTCGGGACGACAAGATTCGAACTTGCGACCCCTAGCACCCCATGCTAGTGCGCTACCGGGCTGCGCTACGTCCCGAACACTATGCAAGATGATTATCCTGCAAGTATCTTTGTATATCCTTCTTTCAACATTTTCTGTACTGCCAACATAATACTTTTGTAAAGAACTGCTGTATATAATATACACCCAAAACATGTTCCATATAGTTTAGCAACTTGCGACCCTCCCGCCCTCAGGCGGGATGCGCTTACAGAGGGACGCTACGTCCCGAACTGTGTTAACGGGCTGCAAAAGTAGCTTAAAATTCCAATTTCAAAAAATCAATAAATAGCATTTATCTTCGCTGAACTTTTCACAATGACTATCCTCATTCGCAAAGCCATTATTACGCAGCCCGGTTCTCCATTTAACGGACAGCAAAAGGATATTTTAATTACCGGTGGCGTCATCGTTCGCATAGCAGATGATATTACAGAAAAAGCAGATACTGTTATTGAACGCGCAGGGCTACAGGTTTCGCCGGGCTGGGTAGATATTTTCGCGCATTTCTGCGACCCCGGCTATGAATTTAAAGAAACGCTCCAAACAGGTGCAAAAGCGGCGGCTGCAGGCGGGTATACCCATGTGCTGGTATTGCCTAACACCAATCCTGTAGTACACAGCAAATCGCAGGTAGAATATATTAAAGAAAAAAGCAGGTCCTTACCGGTGAACATTCATCCCATAGGCGCCATTTCAAAAAATGCAGAAGGAAAAGACCTTGCCGAAATGTACGATATGTTCGCCAGCGGGGCCATAGCCTTCAGCGATGGTACCCATGCGGTGCAGTCGGCCGGCGTTCTGTTAAAAGCGTTGCAATATGTAAAAGCTTTTGATGGAGTGCTCATACAAATACCACAGGATAAGAGTATCGGAACGCATGGACTAATGAATGAAGGGATTATTTCTACCCGGCTGGGCCTGCCCGGGAAACCGGTTATCGCGGAGGAAATGATGGTGGCAAGAGATATTGAACTGGCAGAGTATGCGGCATCCAAACTGCATTTTACAGGCATCAGCACCCAACGATCGGTTGATCATATTAAAATGGCTAAGGAAAAGGGTTTGCAGGTAACCTGTTCCGTTACGCCTTACCATCTTTTTTTCAGTGATGAAGACCTGGTGAATTACGATACTAACCTTAAAGTAAACCCTCCTTTGCGCACCCCCGAAAACAGGCAGGCATTACGCGAAGCTGTAAACAACGGCTGGATTGACTGCATCGCGTCTCATCATTTTCCACAGGAATGGGATAGCAAAACCTGCGAGTTTGAATATGCAGGGTATGGTATGATAGGGCTGGAAACGGCTTTTGGCGTGGCAGGCGCCGTAGGCATTGGTACCGAACGCTGGGTAGAATTGTGTAGCACTAACCCGCGTAAAATTTTTGGATTACCCGCTGCTGCTATACAGGAAGGGCATCCTGCAGACCTTACCTTGTTTAACCCGGGAGTAACGTACCGCTTTGAAGAAAGACAAATTCAGTCAAAGTCAAAAAATTCTCCTTTCACAGGAAAAGAACTTAAGGGACAGGTAATTGGGATAATTAACGGAGAGAAGGTATTTTTGAACACCTGATTTTTTACCAAAACAATAATTATGGAAAAAAAGCGAACAGACGTGGGACTTACCTACGGACTAATATCCGGATTGGCATCTGTTATTTTTAGCCTCTTGCTATATTTGGGAGGTGTACAATGGTTTGTAAACCCCTTAGCCTATGCCGGTATTATAATACCTGTAATTATTGCTGTGCTTGCGGGGTTAAAACAAAAAAAGCTGAATGAAGGTTATCTTGATTTCGCTGCTGCCCTGAAAGTGGTTTTTACAACCTTTGTCATTGGCACGATAATCAGTACTTTATTTAGTTATGTGCTGTTTAACTTTATTGATGTGCCATTCCGCGAAGCACTCATGCAGGAAACGGCAGAAAAGACGCAGCAGATGATGCAAAAATTTGGCGCATCACAGGATCAGATAGATAAAGCAACAGAAGATATGATGAAGGGCAATAATTACACTTTCGGAAAGCAAATGCTTGGCGCGGCATTCTTTTGCATTTTCTGGTTTATAATAAGTGTCATTATAGCTGCCATTATTAAAAAGAAAAAGCCGGAATTTCCAACGGCTGTTCAATAATACTGTAATATTTCTGCATGAACATCAGCGTTGTTATCCCATTATTTAATGAAGAGGAGTCGTTGTCTGAATTGTGTGTCTGGATACAGAAGATAATGGATGAAAACGGGTTTTCATATGAGATCATTTTGGTAGATGACGGAAGCACAGACCGCTCATGGTGTGTTGTTGAGCAATTGCGCACAGGGCATTCGTGCATAAAGGGCATTAAGTTCCAGCGTAATTATGGTAAAAGCGCGGCGCTTAATGAAGGCTTCAGGGCGGCGCAGGGCGAAGTGGTGATTACTATGGATGCGGATCTGCAGGACAGTCCTGATGAAATACCCGAACTGAGAAAAATGATCGTGGAAGACGGATATGATATGGTAAGCGGGTGGAAGAAGAAAAGATATGACAGTACGCTCACTAAAAATATTCCTTCCAGGTTTTTTAATGCCGTTACCCGCCGCATGTCTAAAATACCTTTGCATGATTTTAATTGCGGGTTAAAAGCCTATAAAAACAAGGTAATAAAAAGCATTGAGGTATACGGAGAAATGCATCGCTACATTCCTGTGCTGGCCAAGTGGGCAGGGTTTAAAAAGATTGGTGAAAAAGTAGTAGAGCACCGCCCGCGCAAATATGGTGTTACCAAGTTTGGCTGGGAACGCTTCATTAACGGTTTTTTGGATCTTGCCTCCATTATGTTCGTAGGCAGGTTTGGAAAAAAGCCTATGCATTTTTTTGGATTATGGGGAACCCTGAGTTTTTTTATCGGGCTATTGCTCAGTATTTATCTTATTATCAGCAAATTTGTTGACCCCGAATACGCGTTAACCAACCGTCCTGCTTTTTTTATTGCGCTAACCCTGCTTTTGCTGGGGTCGCAGCTTTTTTTAGCAGGATTTACAGGTGAGCTTATTGCCCGCAATTCTGCGGAACGCAATACTTACCTGGTAGAAAAGAAGCTGGGCGTTTGATCGTATATATAAGTGCTAATGAAAAGAAAGATTGTCATCATTGGTCCCGCACATCCTTTGCGCGGAGGATTAGCTTCATACGATGAACGACTGGCGAAGGAATTTCAGCAGCAGGGATGGGATACACATATTTATACCTTTTCATTACAGTACCCCGGTTTTCTTTTTCCCGGCACAACACAATATTCATCTGAGCCGCCACCTGCCGGGCTGGATATACATGTTCGTATTAATTCGGTTAATCCCTTTAACTGGTATAGCGTTGGCAGGGAGCTGCAAAAGCTTTCACCGGATATTATTGTAGTTCGGTATTGGCTGCCTTTTATGGGGCCATGCCTGGGAACAATATTGAGGGTCGCTAAAAAAAATAAGCGGAGTAAAATAGTATGTATTGCCGATAATATTATACCCCACGAAAAAAGGCCGGGCGACACTGCTTTTACCCGCTATTTTTTAAAAGCGGTGGACGCATTTATTACGATGAGCGAAAAAGTGCTGGCCGACCTGCGCATGATTGAATTTAAAAAAACCGCACGGTTTGTTCCTCATCCCCTGTATGATAATTTCGGGGAGAAGATCAGCAAAGAAGCAGCACGCCATAAGCTGGGTTTAAACAAAAATGACAGGATCGTATTATTTTTTGGGTTTATCCGCAAATACAAAGGGTTTGATATTTTGTTAGATGCGATGAAAATAGTGAAGGAAAAAGTTTCGGTGCAAATAGCTCCGCCTGTGAAGCTGCTGGTAGCAGGTGAGTTTTATGAAGATAGTAAACCCTATCTCCGGCAAATTAAGGATAATGACATTGAAGATGTATTGATACTAAAAACGGATTTTGTTCCCGACAGTGAGGTGAAATACTACCTGTGTGCCGCTGATGTGGTAATACAACCCTACCGCAATGCTACTCAAAGCGGTGTAACACCGTTGGCTTATCACTTTGAAACGCCCATGATTATAACTAATGTAGGAGGGTTAACTGCTATGGTGCCGGATGGTAAAGCCGGTTTGGTTGCGGAGCCTGATGCCGGTTCCATAGCTGTAAAGATATTTCGGTTCTATGAAATGGGAGAAGATCATTTTATTCCGGGCCTGATTGAAGAAAAAAAGAAATATACCTGGGATAATATGGTAAAAGCGATTGAGGAGGTGAGTGGGTGAGTAGTGAATGGTGCGTGTATTCAAAAGATAGGGAAAGCGGTGAGCCGGTTGGAATGCGGTTTATGTCCGGAGCTGTGTTGTTTATGCTGTTATGGCATATTGGGATATATAAAGATGATATAGCAGAACATAAGGCCCGGAATTGCATTTCAGCGCAGTCCCTCTCCACAGCGGGGAGAGGGAAAGAGGGTGAGGGGGAAAATTCGGCTTACATTTGTACATAAATTAAGTATTATTAATAATGATCTACAGGAGCAAGGCGCCATTGCGGATAGGTTTAGCGGGGGGAGGAACGGATGTAAGTCCGTATTGCGACTTGTACGGAGGCGCCATTCTTAATGCAACGGTTTCCTTATACGCATATGCCAATATTGAACCGTTGAATGAGGAGATCATTATTCTGGAAGCCGCAGACAGAAGAGAAATATTGCAATATCAATGTAATAAAATTCTGCCGGTAAATGGTGAGCTTGACCTGTTAAAGGGTGTGTATAACCGTATACAGGAAGATTATGGCGTACCCACCATCGGTTTCAAATTACAAACTTTTGTAGATGCACCTGCCGGTTCCGGTCTGGGCACTTCGTCTACCCTGGTGGTAGCTATTATAGGTGCATTTGCAGAAATGCTGAAGCTGCCCTTAGGCGAATATGATATTGCACATTATGCTTATCATATAGAGCGTAATGATCTGAACCTGGCCGGAGGAAGGCAGGATCAGTATGCGGCCACATTTGGCGGTGTTAACTATATGGAATTTTATGAAGAAGATAAAGTGATCGTTAACCCGCTGCGCATCAAGTATGAATACCTCAGCGAACTCGAAAATAATTTAGTATTGTTTTATACCGCTTCCAGCAGGGAATCGGCCGCCATCATTAAAGAACAGCAAAAAAATGTACAGCAAAAAAAGGAAGGCTCTATAGAAGCGATGCACCAGCTGAAAGAACAAAGCCGGATGATGAAAGAAGCATTGCTGAAAGGGAGGCTTAACGAGATCGGTGAAATATTAGATTTCGGATTCCAACAAAAGCGGAAAATGGCAGCTAATATTTCCAACCCGTTTATTGAAGAAATATACTATACTGCAAAAAAAGCAGGTGCTTCCGGAGGAAAAATATCAGGAGCAGGCGGCGGCGGGTTTATGATATTTTATTGTCCGGGAAATACCCGGTATAAGGTAATTGAAACCCTGCAGCAGTTTGGAGGAGAAGTAAAACAATATACGTTCACCAAAAACGGGTTGAGCACCTGGGCTGTATGATGAACAGGTGATGCCGGTTCCGGGGTTGACAATTTATTAAACAAAAAATATGCTGGGTAAAATAAAAGATATTGTTGCCGCATCAATAGCAGTAAAGCAGCAGGTATGGGCTGATGAAACATTATTGCAAACGGTGGAAGCTGTAACGGAAGTAATAACGAAAGCTTTTCAGCAGGGCAATAAGGTATTGTTCTGCGGCAACGGTGGCAGCGCTGCCGATGCACAGCATTTAGCTGCAGAATTCAGTGGTCGTTTTTATATTGACAGGGATGCGCTTCCTGCGGAAGCCCTGCATGCCAATACGTCTTATCTTACAGCCGTAGCCAACGATTACAGCTACGATGTAATTTATTCCCGGCTAATAAAGGGATTGGGAAATAAAGGCGATATACTGGTGGGATTATCCACCTCCGGCAATTCCAGAAATATTGTGCTGGCCTTTGAGCAGGCTAAGGCCAATGGCATGATTACCGTGGGTTTTACCGGAGAAAGCGGCGGTGAAATGAAAGCACTCAGCGATTATCTCATTAATGTGCCGTCGGCAGATACACCCCGCATACAGGAATCGCACATTTTGCTGGGACATATTATTTGCCAGTTGGTAGAGGAAAAATATTTCAACGGTCAGTAATTTGTTCATTGATTCTATTAACGGGGTATGTCTGTCAGCATTACAAAAGCTATTATTCTTGCGGGAGGATTAGGTACGCGTTTGCGGAGTGCAGTACCCAACCTGCCTAAATGTATGGCTCCCGTAAACGGCGTGCCGTTCATTGATTATGTAATTGCACATTTCCGGGAGCAGGGTATCCGGAATTTTATATTTGCGTTAGGATATAAAAGTGAGGTGTTTGAATCCTATCTTCAAACAGTGCTTCCGGCAGATAGTTACCGGCTTTCCATCGAAAAGGAGCCATTGGGCACGGGAGGCGCCATCCGGTTAGCATGCTCAAAAGCGGTTGAAAAAGACGTACTGGTAGTGAACGGGGATACTTTGTTCCGCATCAAGGTGCAGGATATAGCTGCTGTTCACTATCAGCAAAAAGCGCATTGTACACTGGCGCTGAAACCTATGAAAGCGTTTAGCCGTTACGGTATGGTAGAGCTGAATAAAGACCTTTCTGTTCATAGGTTTAAAGAGAAACAATATTTTGCAGAAGGGCTTATTAACGGAGGCGTTTACGCTTTACATGTGCCTGCGTTTATGAGCAGGCAGTTGTCTGTGAAATTTTCTTTTGAGAAAGATTACCTGGAACGGTTTTATACGGAAGGAACAATATTTGGTGTGGCGGAGGATGCTTATTTTATTGATATAGGTATACCCGAAGATTATGAAAGGGCCCTGATTGAATTACGTCCTGACAGCAGAAGTTGAGAACTGTAAACCAGTCTTTTGGTATTTGATTGGGTAGATTTAAGAAAGCGGATTGTCAGAAATTTTTAATATATGATTGATCTTACAAAAATTGATAAAAGCTGGACATTGTTCCTGGATCGTGACGGAGTGATCAATTATGAAACGGTGGGTTCCTATATTACGCGTTGGGAAGATTTTAAATTTTATGACGGAGTACTGAAAGCGCTGAGCGTTTTTTCTGAAAGGTTCGGCCGCATTTTTATTGTTACGAATCAACGGGGGGTGAGTAAGCGATTAATGACGGAGCAGGATTTAAAAAACATCCACCTCAATATGCTGGAAATGATTAAGTTGAATGGCGGAAGGGTAGATGAAATTTATTATTGTATTGATATGGAAGCGGAAAGCCCATGCAGGAAACCCAATGCCGGAATGGGTTTACAGGCTAAAAAGGATTTTCCTGAAATTGAATTTAAGCGGTCTTTAATGATCGGCAATACGATAAATGATATGATATTTGGTAAAAAATTAGGAATGTATACTTTTTTTATATCGTCTAACCGGCCTGCACCCGTATTGCCGGATGCAACGACTGACGCTGTTTTTTCGTCACTGGAAGATGTAGCTGATCTGATAATGCAATAAAAAGCGACTTTAATTGTTTTTGAATTGATGGTATCTCATCCATAAAATAATCAACCCGTAACATTTTTAAATACGTATAAATTTGCAAACATAAATTTGTTGTAATGAAAAAAATCTATTTTTTCTGCTATTTATAGTTGCACCCTGCATCCTGGTTTTGTCGTGTAAAAAAGACAAAAATGATGGAAATAATGAAGAGGATGATGATGCTAATCTCCCACCTCTTACTACTGTTATCGGATATTGGGTGGGGAAATATGGAGCAGGAGCTAATGAGCCTAATTTTGATTATGCTTTTATGTTAAAAGCAGATTCAACGATGACTGTTTACATGAATAGTGCTGATACCGCTAATGCGGAGAAAGCATACGGGGTATGGGAATATAATAACAATATGCTTAAAACTTATTATGCCTTTTCACAACAGGAAAGGTATTCCACCATTAGTACACTTAAACACAGAACTTTGACTGGTACATGGGGGCCATTACTTGAAACTGTTGGAGGCGGAAAACTTAAAGTAAGGTTTAAGTAACAATTATCTCGTTGCTAAATAACAAAACGGCTGTTCTGGAAATCAGAAACAGCCGCTTTGTTTTCCGTTCCTTGCGGAAACAAACCTTCGCTTATTTATTAGTTATTTATTAGTATAAGATGCACTTGGTGAAGTTACATAGCTAGCTGAATCTTTTAAAGGAGATTGTTTCTATTTTAAAAACTTCCTGTAAGCAATAGTGTTTTTCATATTCGGCTATTTTGTGCATTTTCTTTCCACACTCTGTACTTGTTCTTCTGTAGCTAAGGTTGTAATTACAAATAGTAGATTTCCTGCCAAACTGGCATTTTTTTAATGCCCTTTTGGTTATCTTTGCCTCTTCAAAAGTTCAGAACGTTATATGTTAGATGTGTTGACACAAAAAGTACATGATGGGCACAGGCAGGGAGAAGCATATGCCCCGTTTGTAAATGATCCTGCACAGTATAAAAAAAAATTTTATATAGAAAGCTATGGTTGCCAGATGAATTTCTCTGATAGTGAGATTGTAGCTTCCATATTGAATGATTCGGGTTTTGGTGCTACCCGGAATTATGCAGAAGCAGACCTGGTGTTCCTGAATACCTGCTCAATCCGCGAAAAAGCGGAACAAACCGTTCGTAAACGGCTTACGGAATTCCGGAAAATTAAGCAGGCCAAGCCCGGCCTGCTGGTAGGCGTACTGGGTTGCATGGCCGAAAGACTGAAATCAAAACTTCTTGAAGAAGAACAGCTGGTAGATATTGTTGTTGGTCCGGATGCCTACCGGAGCCTTCCGGGCTTAATAGAAGAAGCCGAAGGAGGTCAGAAAGCCGTAAATGTATTGCTCAGCCGCGAAGAAACCTATGCCGATATTTCTCCGGTACGGCTGAACAGCAATGGCGTATCAGGTTTTGTAAGCATCATGCGGGGCTGCAATAACATGTGCACCTTTTGCGTGGTGCCGTTTACCCGGGGAAGGGAAAGGAGCAGGGATGCATTTTCCATAATAAAAGAATGCCGGGATCTATTTGACCGGGGGTACAGGGAGGTAACGCTGTTGGGGCAAAATGTAGACAGCTATTATTTTACACCGGAAGCAGCAGGGAACACTTCAGAAAAATACTCCGCTGCAGTAACCTTTGCCCGGCTGCTGGAAATGGTAGCAAAAATTTCGCCGCTGCTGCGTGTCCGGTTCTCTACCTCGCATCCTAAAGATATTACCGACGACGTACTGCATGTTATAGCCCGGCATGAAAATATTTGTAAATACATACATCTTCCGGTACAGAGCGGCTCATCCCGCATATTGCAAATGATGAACCGTACCTATACCCGGGAATGGTATATGGCTAAAATTAACCGCATCCGGGAAATGATCCCCGATTGTGGCATCAGCAGTGATATTATCGCGGGGTTTTGTACGGAAACCGAAGAAGATCATCACGATACGCTTTCGTTAATGGAATATAGCAGGTACGACCTGAGCTATATGTTCTTTTACAGCGAACGACCGGGCACACTTGCACAAAGAAGATATAAAGACGATGTGCCGGAAGCTGATAAAAAAAGAAGGTTACAGGAAATTGTGGATCTGCAAAACCGGTTATCTAAGGAAAGCAATGAGAAAGACCTGGGCAAAACTTTTGAAGTATTAATTGAGGGCAACAGTAAAAAAAGTGATGAAGATTGGATGGGAAGAACGTCACAAAATAAAGTGATCGTTTTTTCAAAAAACGGCCATGTATATACAAAGGGTAATTACGTAAAGGTGAAGGTAACAGACTGCACAAAAGCAACCTTATTGGGAGAGATCATATAACATTGCCAACTCCTTTTAACAGCCATACAAAATGGATATACAATCAATAAAAAACAGGTTTGGTATAATAGGTAATTCGCCTGCATTGAGCTATGCCCTGCAAGTGGCTGCACAGGTGGCCAACACCGATCTTACCGTGCTTATTTATGGAGAAAGCGGGGTGGGTAAAGAAGTATTTTCGCAAATCATTCATGCCCTGTCATCCCGCAAACACAACCCATTTATAGCAGTAAACTGCGGGGCTATTCCGGAAGGCACTATTGATTCGGAATTGTTTGGACATGAAAAGGGATCCTTTACCGGCGCCGTTGACAGCCGGAAAGGATATTTTGAAACGGTAAACGGGGGAACCATTTTTTTAGACGAAATAGGGGAGATGCCCTTAGGCACGCAGGCTCGTTTATTGCGTGTTTTGGAAGCAGGAGAATATATCCGTGTAGGATCATCCAAAGTGCAGAAAACAGATGTGAGGGTTATAGCGGCTACCAACAAAGACCTGCTGGAATATACACACAAAGGAAAATTCAGGCAGGATCTCTATTACCGCCTCAATACGGTTCCGATACGCGTGCCTGCATTGAAAGACCGTCAGGAAGATATCATCCTTTTATTCAGGAAATTCGCTGCCGACTTTGCAGAACGCTACAAAACACCGTCTGTACAGCTGGATGACGAAGCGAAGGAACTGTTAATTCGTTATCCCTGGCCCGGTAATGTGAGAGAATTGAAGAATATTGCAGAGCAGATATCGGTGCTTACGCAGGATAAATTGATAACGGCAAAACAGCTACGTCAATTTTTGCCCGAGCATAATACCAACAGGATGCCTGTGCTTGCTGGAAGTAACGGAAGCGTATCGCACGCTGAGTTTGCCAATGAGAGAGAAATATTGTATAAGCTTTTCTTTGACATGAAAAAAGATGTTACCGAGCTGAAAAAGATGTTTGTTGATATCCTCCAAAACCCACAGCGTGCCGGTGCCATGGCTGCTTATACCAAAGAAACATTACTCGGCGATTACCAGCAGGTGGAAAGAGAGAAAAATGTAACGCCGGCTTTGGTTCAGGCTTCCCAGCCTGTGCTTATTAATAATAATGATATTTATGATCATGAGGAAATAGAAGAATCACTTAATATTATGGATAAAGAAAAGGAGTTGATCGTTAAAGCGCTGAAAAAGCATAAAGGCAAGCGCAAAGATGCTTCATCTGATCTGGGTATCAGCGAAAGAACGCTATACAGAAAGCTGAAAGAATACGATATTAATGAATAGTACGATGCTGAAAAGAAGCTTCTTCATATTGTTTGCCCTGGTATCGGTGCAGGCTACCTGTAATTATACTTTTAAAGATGTAAGCATACCTCCTGAAGTGAAAACGGTGAGCGTAAATTATATCGAGAACAGGGCCCGGTATATTAACCCGCAACTGAGTCCCCAGTTAACCGACAAGCTGCGACAGAAAATAACAGGACAAACCCGTTTAACCATCATCAACGGCGATGAGGCGCATTATGATATAGGAGGCTATATAACAGACTTTTCAGTAAATACTTCAGGTATTTCGGGAAAAGAAGCATCCAGTAACAACCTGAATGTAACGGTGCATGTCATATTCAAAAACCGGCTGGATGAAAAAAAGAATTTTGAGACAGACATCACGAGGAATTTCCCTTTTTCAGCTTCACTCAGTTTTACGGATGCGCAGAACCGCCTGATGGATGATATATTAAAAAATATATCGGATGATATTTTCAATAAAATATTCTCTAACTGGTAAAGGATAGTATCTTCATGCCAATGAATCCTGATTTCGATCATTTGCTGCAAAAAATCTTCTGCGCAGACACGCTGGAAGAAGCAGATGTATTGAGCATGGAACAATTAACCGGTCAGTATCCATATTTTGCCCCGCTTCAATACCTCCTTGCAAAAAAATACAGGCAGCTCGATTACGCAGCATACAAATCTCAGATTACAAAAACAGCTGTTTTTTTCAGTAACCCGCATTGGCTGAATGATTTATTACTGTCTGATCAGGAAGCTGATCTTAAAAATGAAGATGCAGGAGAGCATATTGTTGAAGAGCAACCCGTACATGTTCTGCCATCTCAACCAATCGCAACAGTATCCGTTTCAGAAGAGATACCTGAGGAAAATAATGTTGTGCTTTCGGAAGAATTTCCTGAAGAAAATACTTTATCCCGGCCTGTACAGGAAGAAGTGCCGCCGCATACTTTGATAGAGCACGGGGATAATGCCGGGTTGCCTGGCTATACAACCGGACAATCAAATGATACATACTTTGACATAGCTGTTGATAAAAACAGTTCCGCTGATGATTTTGAAAGCGCGATTTCCGTGCCCGGGACAGGGAAGGAATACCTCCCGGCGGTTCAGCCTGAACCCCGAGATGAAGAACAAATTCCATTTCAACCTAAGCCGGAAGAGGCTCTTTCCGATATTTTGCCAGGGGAAGTTGATGCAGTGTTGCCTGAACTTTCTACGCAGGGCGGGGAAACCATTCATTTGCAAACGAACAGTGAACCCCCGGAGAACGAAAGTATATTTCTGGAAAAGCCATCGCCTGAGGCGCCTGCAGAAGAAGCACCGCTTCCTGCTACTCAACAGGAATTCGTGGCTCAGGAAGTCATTCCTGCCGAACTACAGGAAGATATTTATTCCAATATATCCGAAACTTTCCCTGTAGCAGCAGAAACCCCACCTGCGGCTTTGCAGCAGGAGGAACCAGCGAATACGAAAAGCCCGGATATTGAAAAGCCCGCAGACGTTTCGCCGGAGAAAACAACGCTGCCATCACAGCTCATCAAGCCCGACAGCTTGTCGTTCCCTGATGCCGGTAGTTTGCCGCTTATACCCATAGAACCCTTGTATGCTGTTGATTACTTTGCATCACAGGGTATAAAACTGGGCAATGAGGATGGTAAGGATAAATTAAGCCAAAAATTGCGGAGTTTTACTGAATGGCTTAAAACCATGAAACGGATTCATCCCGAGAAGCTTGAGCAGGAAATGGATACCCAAACCTCCTCGGTTATCCAGCACATAGCAGAACACTCCAATGAACTGGAAGATGTGGTAACGGAGGCTATGGCTGAAGTTTACGCCCGGCAGGGACTCCGGAATAAAGCAGCAGAGGTATACCAGAAATTAAGTTTGCTCAATCCCAATAAAAGAGCTTATTTTGCAGCCAGAATTTCCAAATTAAACGAAACCTGATATGACGCTTTTGTTTTTGATATTGATTATTATATGCAGTGTGGTACTGGGTCTTATCATATTAATTCAAAACCCTAAAGGGGGCGGATTGTCCGGAAGTATTGCGGGCTTTAGTAACCAGTTTATGGGTGTTAAGCAAACCACGGATGTGCTGGAAAAAGGTTCATGGATATTCGCGGCCATAATAGGAGTGCTTTGCCTCTTTTCTACCTTTTTTATGAGCTCCGGTGACGGGGGGAGTCAGTTTATTAAAGGCATCAACACCAACCAGCAACAGCAGCAATCTTTACCGGTAGCACCTCCGCCACAACAAACAACACCCCAGGAGATTCCTGCGCAACCTCAACCATAATTCATTATTGAAAATAATTTTATAGTAACCCTGTTGTTTACCGGCAGGGTTTTTTGTTTATTTTCAACTTACTTATTGAAACCAGCAATCACGGTAAATGATGTTTAGAAAATTATTAGTATCCCTTTTTATTTTAGTGCTTGTAGTGATCCTTTTTTTGGCATGGAAGGTAACGGGCAGCAACACCGCTTTTAAAGAAGACAAATATGCGCTCTACATAAAAACGGGCAGCAGTTTTGAAAATGTAATGCAAACCCTCCGGGCAGACAGTGTGATCAAAGATCCGGGTCTGTTCTCATTCATCGCAAAAAAATTAAACCTGCCCCCCAAAATAAAAGCGGGCAAATATGAAATAAGGAAAGGGGCGGGTATTTGGGGCATCGTGCAAACAATTCGCCACGGCAAACAAACACCGGTAAACCTTGTGATAACCAAGCTCAGAACCAAAGAAGATTTTGCCCGTTTTGCAGGACAGCGGCTGGAATGTGATTCTCTTGCCATTATAACCTTGCTGAACAACAATGACTCACTGCAAAGCAAAGGATTGGATACCAGTAATGTAATGACGGCCATTATACCCAATACCTACAGCTTTTTCTGGAACACCACTGCCGCGGCGTTATTTAACAGGCTTTATAACGAAGAAAAAAAATTCTGGAAAGAAGAAAGGGTGCAAAAGGCACGCAACCTGGGGCTAACACCGCAACAGGTGTATATTCTGGCATCTGTAATTGAAGAAGAAACCAATAAGTACGATGAAATGCCCCTGATGGCAAGCGTATATATTAACCGGCTCAATAAAGGTATGCCGCTTGGCGCCGACCCCACTATAAAGTTTGCCAGCAGGAATTTTGCTGCCAGGAGAGTTACGTTGAAAATGATCAGTGAAAGCGCTGAATCACCGTATAATACATACAAAAATAAAGGCCTGCCACCCGGACCAATATGTACGCCTTCCGTTAAAACAATTGATGCAACGCTTGATGCGGCTGCTACCAATTATCTTTATTTCTGTGCAAAGCCCGATTTTTCGGGTTATCATGCTTTTGCGGTTACGGATACAGAGCATTTCAGAAATGCAAGAGCGTATCAGAAGGCATTGAACCGTTTAAAAATAAAATAAGTATTTTAGATGGTATGACGAAGCTTGAACGCATTATTATAACATCGCGGCCTGTTGATTTTATAATAACCCGGTCAAAGCAGTTGATCTTGCCGGGTTTCCAGGGATTGCCCCTGTATGATGTTGTATTGTTTTTACTGAGGCAAATTAAAAAGGAAGGTTTGAATATAAGAGCGGCGGCCATTTCATTTAACCTGTTAATGGCTATCCCCCCGTTTCTTATTTTTTTATTTACGCTGGTGCCTTACCTGCCCGGGCAACAGGATTTTGTAAGAGAGCTGCTTCGGCTAATAAGAGACCTTACCCCTAACCGTGATACGTATATATGGGTAAGGGATTTTATAGTAGATTTTACAAAACCACGCAGCGGATTACTGTCCATAGGTTTTATTACAGCAGGTTTCTTTGCATCCAATGCAATGCTGGGAATAATGAATTCCTTTAACCGCTCTTTACATGTGATGTACAGGCAAAAAAGAAATTTTTTTCAAAGCAGGGGCACTGCATTAAAACTTACCTTTTTTATCGCCACCATATTTATGGCATCTATCCTGCTGCTGATTTCACAGGGCAGTATATTAAGAAGTGTTTTACGCTGGATGAATATAGAAAGCGACACAATCCGCTGGTGGATCAGTTCACTGCGCTGGATTGTAATTATAGCTTTAATTTATTATGCTATCGGACTGATATACCGTTTTGCGCCCGCTATTCAGCGAAAATGGAATGTCAATTCACCCGGAACGATCCTCGCTACCTCTTTAATCATCCTGCTTACCATATTGTTCAGCTACTGGGTTAATAATTTTGGCACCTATAACAAAGTGTATGGCTCCATAGGCACGGTAATCATCCTGATGTCCTCCTTCTTCTTTAATTCTCTCATCCTGTTAATTGGCTTTGAATTGAATGTCAGCATCAACCACCTCAAAATGGAGGCGGAGACCAGGCAGGAAAAAGAAGAAGGACAAGGGTAGGGGTTAGGTGCCGTTAAAGGAGGGGAGAAGCTGATGGAAAATCCGGCCGATTTGTTTAATTTGCCTGATCGCCAGTAAATTATAAATTAAAGCCATGCTATGCCGGTAATATCTCCCTCTTTATTAGCCTGTAATTTTTTAAAGCTGCAGGAAGAATGCGATATGCTGAACGAAAGCGATGCAGATTGGTTTCACCTGGATATAATGGACGGGCGTTTTGTACCCAATATCAGTTTTGGGATGCCTTTAGTTGAAAAGATCCGTAAAGCCACAAACAAACCCTGCGATGTGCACTTAATGATCGAAGAGCCCGGCAGGTACGCGGCCGATTTTAAAATAGCGGGCGCCGATCATCTTATTGTTCATTATGAAGCCTGTCCGCACCTGCATCGCAATATTCAGCAAATCAAAGACCTGGGAATGAAAGCGGGCGTAGCTATTAACCCTCATACCCCTGTCCAGTTATTGCAGGACATTCTTCAATACACTGATATTATTTGCATGATGAGCGTAAACCCGGGTTTTGGCGGACAGGAGTTTATAGCACACACCTTAACCAAGATACAGTTGCTCCGCCAGCGCATTGATCAGTTGAAGCTCAATACGATTATTGAGGTGGATGGAGGCATTACAGTTGAAAATGCTCATGCGGTTATTGAAGCCGGAGCACATGCGCTGGTAGCCGGCACCACCATTTTTAATGCCCCGGATCCCCGGGAAGTAATACACCGGCTGAAGCATATATAAAATACTGGTGTTCAATGGTAGATATGCCATAATCCGCTACGTATAACCCCGCATTCACATCATGTTTTTTTGTATGTAATGCAGATTGCTGCTGCTTTCTGTTAGCATAAGGTAATGCCGCTACAGAAAATAACAAACCTCATAATAATAGTTTTGTGTACCCGTTTAATGTATGATAATTTCATTTTTATCGAATTTTAATTTCTACCCCCGTGAAAAAATTTACTTTAATTGAACCCAACACTATGGAGAAGGTTATAGCTATTTGCCAGCAGTATACTCCATTGGATGACACCAGCCAGCAGGCGCTGCAGCGTATTATTACGTTAAAGGAGTATCGCAAAAATGATCATGTATTTGAGCAGGATCAGTTTTGTGGCGATCTTTTTGTGATTGTAAAAGGCTCTTACCGGCTTTTTCATAAAGCAACACAAAAGGAGCACACTACCTGGCTGGGATATGATGATCATATCATATCTTCTCTTCATTGTTTATTGTTTAATACACCCGCAAGAGAAACCATGCATATCCTGGAGGATTCGGTTATTGGTGTAATACCTTATAACGAATTGCTGAGCCTGGGCCGTCAGTATGCCGCAATAGACAAGCTGAACCGCACTATCATGAGCATCTTTATTATGGAAATGCAGGAAAACCTTTTTGCTACCCGTTTTATGGAAGCGGCAGACCGCTACCATTATTTTACACAAAAGCAGCCTGAAGCTTTGCAGCGTATACCACTAACCTATCTCGCTTCTTTTCTGGGTATTACTAAAGAAAGCCTTAGCAGGATCCGTTCAGGATTCAGAACAAGAGATAACAGCTTTGGATTGAACAATTCTTACCTGCGAAACGCTTCATAACCATCGGCACAACAAGATTGAATAATAATGAGATCAAGGAAATTGAAATTCGTTTCAGTTTCCTTTTTTTTAGCCCATATACCGTGAGCTAACCTGACATACCCGATTTTAACGATAGGGCAACGCGCAATAATGGCGTGAATATTGTTGATTTAGCTGATAAAACACTTTATGGGAACGTATGCATTAAAACTGGAACGCCCATGGGATTATGTAAAGGAATTGCTGAAGGAGAATGATTACAGGCTTACAGATGAAGATTTGCTATATGTGCCGGGAAAGGAAGAGGAATTGCTGGAGCGGCTGGCTATAAAAATGAGCAGAACTAAGGATGAAATAAGAATGCTGATAGAAAGTATTTCAGCTAATGACAGGCTGGCTTTTTAGGTACTTACGGCAATTGGTTATTACCGGCAAACGCCTACTGTTGGTGCGATACACTTAACGTTGCCCGGGTTTTCGTTTATAAAATTTCCTTTGTGGTTTCCGGTCGCCGGATCTTTTACGCGGTTGCCATGCGGGCGCCTGCCCCAGGAATTGTGGTAATACTGCTTTTTCTACTTCTTTATCAATTAAAGCTTCAATAGCGGCAAAGCTGTTTTGTTCCTTTTCGCCCACCAGCGTAAAAGCCATGCCATCGGCTTCAGCCCTTGCTGTTCGGCCAATGCGGTGCACATAATCCTCCCCGTCACGCGGCACATCGTAATTAATAACAAGGTCAATGGTATCAATATCAATCCCACGGCTTAAAATATCGGTGGCCACCAGTATGGGTATGCGCCCGCTGGTAAAGCTGTTCACCACATTTTCGCGTTGCGATTGCACCAGGTCGCTATGCATTTCTTCCACTACAAAACCGTTTTGTTTTAGCATTCTTGTCAGCACTTTTACATTTTGTTTACGGCTGCAAAAGATCAGTACACTTTTATAAGGCGTTTTGGTTAATAAATATTTTACCAGCGGAAGCTTCTGCTGTTCATATACTATAAAAGCCCGTTGTACAATTTTTTCGGGTGGGCGGGAGATTGCGATATTAATTTCTACCGGGTTAACAAGGATCTGCTGCGCCAATTTCCTTATTTTGGGAGGCATGGTTGCCGAAAACAATAAGGTCTGGCGTTTTGAGGGCAGTTGGGTAATGATCCTGTTGATTTCATCCTGGAAGCCCATATCTAACATACGGTCTGCCTCATCTAATACCAGAAATTGTAGTCCTTTTATAGATACATAGCCCATATTAAGATGGGCTATAAAACGGCCGGGCGTACAAATAATAATATCGGCGCCCATCTGCAGGGCTTTTTTCTCACCAACAAAATTCTGTGCATCGCTGCCGCCATACACCGCCAGTGAGCTGATGGAAGTAAAATACGTGAGTCCTTCTAAGTGCTGGGCAATTTGTATTGCCAGCTCCCGTGTAGGCACAATGATCAGTGCCCGCACATCCCCGGCGGTATCTTTTTCCAGCAGGCGATGAATGATGGGGAGCAAAAATGCGGCTGTTTTACCGGTGCCGGTTTGTGCTGAAGCTATGATATCCTTTCCAGCCAGTATGGGAGGTATAACCTGTTCCTGCACCGGGGTGGCTGTTTCATAGTTCGAGGCTTCTATTCCTTCCAGCAGGTTGGGGTGAAAGTTAAATTCTGTAAAACGCAAATGATATAAGTATTTTATGTTATTTCAGTGAGTTCAGTTCCTTAGCAGGAACAAGTAAAGATAATTGAAAATTGCCAGTGCACCTTATCCGGCTTTTGTAAAGTGTCGTATTTTATTTTTAAGAGCAGATAAAAAATTCCTTATCATTTCACTTTTGATGTATACGGCCCGAACACATCTTTTACCGGCATATCTTCCCGGCTGTCGTCTAATATGATCACGTAATATTCCCTGCCTCCCGGCAATATCCGCACTACAATATGTCCCTGCAGGCTTTTGTAAGAGCGGTCAACCAGCGTACCTATTACGTATTTGTTCGCGTCAAGCATATTGGTGGTAAACAGGTCCCGCGGGCCTTCATACAAATAGGGCGTGGTTAAACGACGCAGCACTTCTTCTCCCGGGTGATCGGACGACCAGGACTGCTGGATCCATACCCTGGGCTTAAAAGTTTTAACCTGGAACTCGTTTACCGCGTCGCGGTTGCCATGATGGTCTAATGTGGCAATATCCACTTCTCCCACGGCTTTGGCAACCGGGGTTTCCACATCTTTCCACCATTCATCGCCATAAGATACAATGCCGCCGCAATCGCCGCCGGAATAATAGGTAAACGGCCCGTAATGCAATGTTAATACAAGGCTCAGCCCGTTTTCACTTGGCCAACTGCGGGGGTTGCCGGTATCAATGGCCGGGAAAAAGGAAACAACGCTGCTGTCCTTACCTGTCCATATCTGCCCGTTTGCTTTTACATTCCGTACATAAAAAGATGGATATTGCCGGGGATGGTATTTCATTTGTATCTGGCTGTTGCTGCCGGCTTTAAGCTGCGCTGCTTTCATTCCTTTTTGTTGCTGCGCAGCAATAAAATCAAAGTAGTTCTGCATCGTTTTACCAAAATTAATTTCGCCGCTGAACCTGTCTTTATGCTTTTTTATATCATACGGGTAATTATAGTCGGGGTATCCCCTGTCTAACAAATAATGTATAGGAATAAGCTCCCCAACTCCCGTGATGCCGCTCAGGCTGTATTTTCCGGTTGCCGACCGTTTCGCCCCGGGATACCAGCTTCCAAAATGATCATCATGAAAGTGGGAGATAGCAGCATAATCAATTACCGCTTTATCTTTTAACGGCGATACCTTCCTGATATATTCCGCAATCCATTCATACGCTCTTTTGCTGTAATTGGGCCGCATAGCGGCGTTGCGGGGCGTAAAGGCGCGGTTACTTGTTGGGTTCATTTCTCCTGCGTCAAAAAGCAGGGTAGTGCCATCGGGGAAAATATAAAACGCGGCATCACCCCAACCGGTATTAATATGATGCAGATCGAGGTAACCTTCTTTCCAGGCAGGCAAGGGCTGACCCGGCGTGGCAATTTGCGCAAATGAAGGGAGCAATATACCGGTTAATATAGCCAAAAATGCGGCATGCCTTAACATGTTAGGTGCTTGCATGATGTTGAATTGATAGTGCCGAAAATACAACTAAGCCATGCTATTTGCAAAAGTTACAGGAACAATTAATAATGATTTGATCGCTCTACCGTTAACACTATTGTTTGCTAAAACGAACGAATTCCATAATCATGATGATTTATGTAATATTGTCCTGTTAAACCAGTTAATTTGCTGATGCCTGCTACCAGAACATTATTTGTCGCGTTTTGTATGCTGATATCTTCTATGCTGCAGGCACAACAAAAAGCTGCTGTTGTTTCCGGTAAAGTGGTAGATGCAGCGGAAAGACCATTAGCTAAGGTAACGGTCACTGTCTCAGGCAGTCAAACAGGGGTATTAACCTCCGATTCGGGTAGCTTCTCTATAAAAGTACCTGCCGGAAAAGCCATAGCGCTCACCTTTTCCTCCACTGGTTTCCATACGGTTCAGCGTAGTTTTTATCTCAGTGAAAACGAGCACGAAAAGGTTGTAATCCGTTTGGAAAGCAGTTCCAAAATGCTGCAGGAAGTAATTGTGAAAGATGATAGGGAAAGAACGGAAACCGGTCTCATACGGCTTAACCCAAAGCATGCGCTCACCATTCCTTCTGCTACCGGCGGCGTGGAAAGCCTGATCAAAATATTTGTAGGAAGCAATAATGAGCTTACGTCACAGTATACGGTGAGGGGAGGTAATTATGATGAAAACCTGGTGTATGTAAATGACTTTGAAATTTTCAGGCCTTACTTGGTACGCAGCGGCCAGCAGGAAGGATTAAGCTTTATAAACCCTGAGCTTACCGGTGGTCTCAGCTTTTACAATGGCGGCTTCCAGGCAAAGTATGGAGACAAAATGAGCAGTGTGCTTGATATTCAGTATAAAAAGCCCAAAAGCTTTGCAGGATCTGCCTATATAAGCTTATTAGAACAGGGCTTTCATGTGGAGGGCGTTTCGCGAAATGAAAAGTTCAGCTATTTAGTGGGAGTACGCAACCGGTCGAACAGGAACCTGCTGGGCACACAGGAAACAAAAGGTAATTATATTCCTTCTTCGTCCGATATTCAGGCTTTGTTTACTTACCAGATAAACAGTAAGTGGCAATTAGAATTACTCGGCAATTTGTCGGGCACAAAATTCACGCTTATACCTGAGGAAGCAAAACTCACTTCATCTGTTCTTTCCCCTTTATTTAGCGCTAATCTTGGGCTTGATATTTATTTTGACGGCAAGGAGCAGGACAGGTATCTGACCAATATGCTTGGGCTAAGCGTAGTACGGCAGGTAAACAAAAAACTGAAACTGAAGTGGATGCTGAGCCGGTTTGAAAACAGGGAGCAGGAAGCCTACGATATTACCGGCGCGTATTTGTTTGGGGAAAGAAGTTTTGATAAGTCACAACCCGATTTTGGATCTATTATTAACCCGCTGGGTGCGGGGGTATTTATCAACCATGCCAGGAACACATTAGCTATAGAAAACTGGAATATATCTCATAAAGGCGGGTGGGATAATAAAAAGCATTTTGTTCAATGGGGTGTAAGTGCAGAAAAGACACTGATCACTGACCGGCTGAGCGAATGGGAAGCACAGGATTCCGCAGGCTATACCCTCCCTTACCAGGCTGCGCAGTTGCAATTGTATACTGTAAGAAAATCAGCAACCGATCTTGATGTGAATAAGCTTTCGGGTTATATACAGGATAATATATCATTTGGCGCCGCATCGCATATTACGGTGCAGGGCGGCATACGGTTTAATTATAATGAGCTGAACAAGGAGTTCCTGTTGTCGCCGCGTTTACAAATGTCGTGGATGCCCGATACAGATAAAGACTGGGTGTTGAGGCTGGCGGCGGGCGCTTATGATCAGCCGCCATTTTACAGGGAGCTGAGAAAGTACAACGGCTCCGTAAATACAGCGGTAAAAGCACAACGAAGCTGGCAGGTAGTAGCAGGCGCCGACCATAATTTTACATTATGGGAACGCCCTTCACGAATGACAATAGAAACTTATTATAAACATCTAAATCATGTTGATCCTTATGATATAGATAATGTACGGATCCGTTATTTTGGCGATAACAGCGCTAAAGCGTATGCAACGGGCATTGAGCTGCGCCTGTTCAGTGAACTGGTTAAAGACGCGGAAAGCTGGGTTAGTATAGGACTAATGCGCAGCATGGAAAAAATAAACGACTTTCATTATTACCGGTATAAAAATGCGGGTGGTGAGTTGATAACCGCGCAAACCGATGACCAGGTAATTGCCGACAGCGTTCGTTTTGATAAAGGATGGATGCGGCGTCCCACAGACCGGCTGGTTACTTTTGGGATGTTCTTCCAGGATTATTTAAGCACCAACAAGAATTTTAAGGTGCATTTAAATATGATTTACGGAAGCAATATGCCTTATAATATCCCCGGAAGTGTGCGCTACCGGAACGGGTTAATTATTGATCCGTATATGCGGGTTGATATTGGTTTTAGCGCTTTATTATTAAGCAGCGACAAAAGTAACCGCAGAAGTCATAATCCTTTCCGGAAATTCGATAATATATGGGCAAGCCTTGAAGTGTTTAACCTGCTCGACCGCGACAATACCATATCCTACATGCTGATCAAAGATTTTTCCAATGCGGTATATGCTATCCCTAACCGGTTAACGCCAAGATTATTCAATTTTAAAATGCTGGCAAGGTTTTAAAAAAGTCTTCACAAATGTGTATAAGTAATTTTGTATTTTATATACCGCTAATCCTTAAATTTGGATATAATGGAAAAGGGTAGTCTGTAATTTTTGAACGACTATTTGTGAAAAATAAAAAGAACTGAATTGACAGAAACAATCATTAACCTGGAAACCGTTAACCCTATTGAATTTTTTGGCGTTAACAATGGCAAGCTTGATCTTCTTAAAAAGAAATTCCCCCTTTTAAAAATTCTCAGCCGCGGTACACAAATTAAGCTCAGCGGCGCCCCCGAACAGATTGAATCGGCAAAGGAAAAGATCGTATTGCTTATTCAATATCTTGAACGTAACGGGCATGTAAGTGAAAATTATTTTGAGCAGATACTGGGTGGCGACGATGCGGAAACCGTAGATCATTTTGTAGAGCGCAACAGTAACGACATACTGGTGTTTGGTCCTAATGGTAAAAGTGTAAGAGCCAGAACGCCAAATCAGAAGCGGATGGTAACGGCAGTTGATAAAAATGATATTGTATTTGCTATTGGTCCTGCCGGAACTGGCAAAACTTATACCGCTGTAGCATTGGCGGTGAGGGCTTTGAAGAATAAATCGGTGAAGAAGATCATTCTTACCCGGCCGGCTGTGGAAGCCGGGGAAAGCCTGGGTTTTTTGCCTGGTGATCTGAAAGAAAAAATTGATCCTTATCTCCGCCCGTTATACGATGCGTTAGACGATATGATACCTGCCGATAAGCTGGGTTACTATATGAGCACCCGTGTAATTGAAATAGCGCCACTGGCATATATGCGGGGTCGTACGCTGGATAACGCGTTTATTATTTTGGATGAGGCCCAGAACGCTACCGACCTGCAGATCAAAATGTTTTTAACGCGTATAGGCGCCAATGCAAAGGCTATTATTACGGGAGATATTACACAGGTAGATCTTCCCAAGCACCAGCGCAGCGGACTGGAAAAAGCTACCCGTATATTAAAGAATATTGACGGCATTACGCATATTGAGCTTGATGAAGATGATGTGGTGCGCCACCGCCTGGTTAAGGCTATCATTAAAGCATACGACAGGGATCATGAACGGTTGCAAAATTTGAATAAAGAACGTGATGGCAATAACTGATCCTAAAAATAATTCAGCTTTGTTTTAGGCGTTAAAGTAAGCAGGGTTTCATATATGAGCCTGATTGTATTTTCTATATCATCTTTGTGTAACATTTCTACTGTAGTATGCATATAGCGCAGCGGTATGGAAATGAGCACAGAAGGACAGCCATCATTGGCATATGCAAATGATTCGGTATCCGTTCCGGTACTGCGGCTTACCGCACGCAACTGAACGGGTATTTTTTTGTCTTGCGCCACCTTTTGCACCACCTCTAATAATTTGTTGTGAACCGCGGGACCATAAGCGAGCGAGGGTCCCTTTCCGCAGGCAACATCTCCCTCAATCATTTTATTGATCATAGGCGTAGTAGTGTCGTGCGTTACATCTGTAATAACTGCCACGTCGGGTTTTATCCTTCGGGCTATCATTTCCGCACCTCTTAATCCAATCTCTTCCTGTACGGCATTTACAATATATAAACCGAAGGGTATTTTTTTCCTGTTTTCTTTCAGCAGGCGGGCCACTTCGGCAATCATAAAGCCGCCTATACGGTTATCCATAGCCCTGCCAATGTAATAGCCGTAAGCCAGCTCATCAAACCCCTCTTCGTAAGTAGCTACAGCGCCAATATGAATGCCTAAAGCTTCTACTTCTTTTTTATTCCTGGCGCCACAATCCAGGAAAAGATTATCCACCTTGGGCTGTGTTTCTTTTTCGCCTCCGCCCATACGGGTATGTATAGCCGGCCATCCAAACACCGCTTTTACCAATCCCTTTTTTCCCTGGATGATAACCCTTTTCCCCGGGGCGATCTGGTGATCCACGCCGCCATTGCGTTTCAGGTAAATCAGCCCGTCGTTGGTAATATAATTTACAAACCAGCTGATCTCGTCTGCATGTGCTTCTATCACCACTTTAAATTTTTCATCAGGGTTGATCACGCCTACCGCTGTACCGTAGGGGTCAACAAAATGCGTATCAATATAAGGCTTAATGTAGTTAAGCCATAGCTTTTGCCCGCTGCTTTCGAAGCCGGTGGGTGAGGCATTATTCAAATAATTCTTAAGAAAAAGAAGGGAACTGTCGTTTACTATAGATTTTTGCTTTGCCTTTGTAGTTTTTGCCATTATCAATTGAATTAGTGTCAAAAATAGTTAAATCCTGAACAACAGGGTTAAAAGCGAAGAAAACACCATTAACCCGTCGAGCACAAAATAATACAGGTAATCGTTGAAATGTTTCCTGGCATAATTATATAAACCCAGTACAATGCCTCCCGGTATAAGTAGCAGGATAATGGTAAAGATAGAGAATGATTTTCCATACAATGCCAATGTGCTCATTACGAACAGTGCCAGGGAGATCAGGAAAATCAGTAATATTTTTTTCTCACTCATCCAGGTGATCATACTTTTAACACCCTGTGCCCGGTCTGCATCCCTGTCGCGGTAGTCGAATAAAATGCAAATAGCATATATCAGGCAAAAACGGCTGATGCAAAAAAGCGTATGTTGGGTTGTCCAACCGGCACCGGCTACCAGCACAGGTAATGCCGTAGTAACATACATCCATACAAACGTGAGGAAAAGGGTTTTGCCTATGGCTATTTTGGAAAGCAGCGAAAAATATTTATGCGGTATTTTTGGTGCGCTGTATAAAAAGGTAGCAAAAACGCCAATGCTTAGCGGCAGCCAGTGATCTCTTAGCTGCCAGGCAAAATAAAGCGAAAGCAGCAGCGCAGCAATATAAATGCAGAGCAGCAGCATGCGGTAACGGTGGTTCCATGCAATGCGGGGAGAAGCTGAAGGCATAAGAGGAGTAAGGAACCAGTGAAAATTATAGCTGCATAAAGTGGCGAAAAAAACAAACAGGTAAAAAACAGTGCTGTCGTACGTCAGAAAGAACAATTGATTGGTTTGTTCTACCATTAGTACAGCGCAAAAAGAGATATACAGGTTGGTATTTATAAAAAAACGAAACAGGGTGCGCACATTTACGGCAATTGCAGGCAAGTTATTGTTTTAGAATAGTGAGGGGTTCCAGCACCAGGGTATCGCTGTGGTTACCAGCAAGGTCGGTGAGCCAGAATTTGAAAACGGCGTCCTCGGACTCCTGGGAATCATTGCATCTTTTATCTCCCGCATATTGAATAGGGGTTAACGTAATGATCAGCTCTCCTTTTTGATTAGCCGAAGGAGGTAAATTATCCGCTATTCTAAAAAAGGTAGTATCCAGAAATGATGGGTCAAGTCCCGGATTAAAACAGGGAGATAAGGAAGATAACTTCTCAATACAAACCGGCACATCCGACAGGTCGCCCTGTGCATCAGTATATTCAAAAGTAAATGTCAAAGTAGAACCGGCGGGGACAACGGGGCCGGGACTTACCGATTTAAATTTAAGTATAGGTTTGTCGCTAAACTTATCTTTGCCGCATGAAGCTGTAAAAAAGATGATAAAGCATATTGCAAAACTTATTCTCATATACCTGTTCATTAAAACAAATGTAAATATTCCCTTTGAATAAACCCTCTCCATATAACGATACCGCCAAACGAATATTTGATTTTAACATTTCAGACTTCGATAGCCTGGCTATTGATATCTTCCGTTTCCAGTATGAAAATAACAGTATTTACCGGCAGTTTGCAGATGCATTGGGGGTTGATCCCGGGCAGGTTGAAGGGGTCGTACAGATCCCTTTCCTGCCGGTCAGCTTTTTTAAAACCCATCGCGTTCAATCCACCCCATTTGAGCCTCAAATGATCTTTGAGAGCAGCGGAACAACCCAAACTATCAATAGCAAACATTATGTAAAAGATATTGCTATATATACGGAGAGCTTTTTAAAAGGGTTTGCGCAATTTTATGGTGATCCTGAAGGCTGGTGTATTATTGGCTTACTGCCTTCCTACTTAGAGCGGCAAAATTCATCGCTGGTAATGATGGTGGATGAACTGATCAGGCAAAGCAAACATTACAGAAGCGGCTTTTATTTATATGAATACGACCAGTTGGCTGATCATTTGCAGCAATTAGAGCGGCAGCAGCAAAAAACCCTGCTGATAGGCGTAACATTTGCATTGCTTGATTTTGCGGAAAAATATCCTATGCCGCTAAAGCATACTATAGTAATGGAAACCGGGGGTATGAAAGGCCGCAAAACAGAAATGACCAGGCAGGAAGTGCATAGCCTGCTGAAAACTGCGTTTCATTTGCCGTGTATTCATTCAGAATATGGGATGACCGAGCTATTGTCGCAATCTTATTCCAAAGGAGATGGCATGTTCCGCTCTCCCCCGTGGATGAAAGTGCTGCTCCGGAATGAAGACGATCCGCTGGAAATACTAAGCCCGTCGGGCAAAGGAACAAACGGCGTGGTTAATATTATTGACCTTGCCAATATCTATTCCTGTTCTTTTATTGCTACAGATGATGCAGGAAAACTATATCCCGATGGTAGCTTTGAAATACTGGGGCGTATAGATAATAGTGATATAAGAGGGTGCAGTTTGATGGCAGTTTGAATAATTTGAAAATGTGGGAATTTGAAAATTTGAAAATGGAAGCCGTTTCAGATTAGGATTTACGACTTCGGATTTTATGATTTGTGGTTTATTGCTTTTGATTGTCATTTTCGCTTCGAATTTCGAAATTCCTGCTTCGGATTTAATACTTGAATCTGCCACGATGGACAGGCTTTATTTGACTTTTGTTATTTGGCTTTTGGTTCTTCTTTCAATATCCAACATCCATCAGCCCGGTGCAGTCAATTGTCCTTTTTTCGTAGTTGCTTTGTATGGCCAGCTCAATAATGCGGATGATATTATAGCCATGCTCGGGTTTTTCTTTTACCGGCTGCCCGTTTGTTATGCTTGCATACAATTCATTATAATAATCTGCGTAGCTGCCTTTCAGTGAAGGGTATTTTTCCTTTATTATTTTTCCATCTTTTTCAGTATGGATCAGCCCAAACATTGCTTCCGGCTCCTGCCCCCAGTCTTCACCAACGGGTAGTTCCCCCGCCCTGAGCCTGGCTTCCTGGGGATCTTCGCCATATTTAATAAATGAGCCCAAAGTGCCCTGTATCATATACCGGGGTCCGGGCTCTCTTACCAGCATACCGGCGTGAAGGATCACTTTGGTAAAGCGGTAGTTGAGCCACAGGTTAAAATAATCATCCACCTTTGCATGCGGGCGTTGCATTCGGATATCGGCTGTAACGGAAGCGGGCATACCAAAGAAATACAGCGCCTGGTCAATGATGTGCGCGCCAAGGTCGTATAATATACCACTCCCCGGCAATGGCGCTTCTCTCCATGCTGTTGGACGCGCCTCCATACGGTAGCGATCGTAATGCGCTTCAAATTCATGTATATCACCCAGCAGTTTTTTGTCTATAATGGCTTTCATGGTACGAAAGTCGCTCACATACCTGCGGTTTTGGTATACGCTCAGCACTTTTCCTGAACCTGCAGCTATATTTACCAGTTGCCTGGCTTCTTCGGTGGTATTGGTAAATGGTTTTTCCAGCACTACATGCTTACCGGCTTCCAGCGCTTTTTTTGCATAGGGGAAATGGGTATCGTTGGGCGTGGTAATTACAATCAAATCAATTTCAGGATCAGCAACCAGCTCGTCTATATCTCTTGCTATTTTTACGGAGGGATATTTTTCATGTGCTTCATTTCCCTTCCTTTGCAATATGCTTACCAGCTCATATTTATCAGTCAGTGCATCAATAAAAGGAAGATGAAATACTTTGGCGGAAATGCCGAATCCAACTACGGCCACGCGTATTTTTTTTTGAACCATGGGGTACCTGTTTATATTTTTTGCTTTACAAAGCCGAGCGCCAGCTCTAATTGTTGTTCGGGGGTGATATTGGAATTATCGAGCACTACCGCGTCTTCCGCTTTTCGCAAAGGGCTTATTGCGCGGTGCGAGTCAATATAATCCCGCATCTCGAGGTTGTTCTTTACTTCTTCAATAGTAATATTGGGGTTTTGGGCGTACAGCTCCCGGAACCGCCTTTCTACCCGTATGGCATTATCAGCGGTCATAAATATTTTTAGCTCCGCTTCAGGAAAAACAACGGTGCCAATATCCCTGCCGTCCATTACTATGCCTTTTTTTTCTCCCATTTTTCTTTGCTGTGCCACGGCAAATGTTCTCACTGCTTTAATGGTTGCCACTTCACTCACTTTTTCTGCTATGATCAGATCGCGGATAACATATTCTACATTTTCCCCGTTAAGGTATATTTCCGTTTCCCCGCTTTTTTCATTAGGTCTGAAGTCCAGCTCAATATTTTCCAGGGCTTCATTAACCTGTTTTTCTTTTGTCCAGTCTACCATGTTCCGCAAAAAATATAAGGTAATGGCGCGGTACATGGCGCCGCTGTCTACATACACGTAACGGAGCGCCTTGGCCAGTTGTTTGGCTAATGTGCTTTTTCCGCAGGAAGACCACCCGTCTATGGTAATAATAATTTTTTTCATCATTAAAACAGTGCAAATTATATATACTGCATGAAAAAGAAGAACGGAAGCGGCAGTTTTTCAGTATTGCATAAAAAAATGCCAACCTCTGCAGGCTGGCATTTTCTTGTTTTTATGATGTATTAAGCTTCTGATTTTTCTTTCCTGCTTTCTTCCTTTAAGGTAAATTTCAGTAAAGATTTTTCCTTGTCCAGATCGGCAATCAGTATATCACCCGCTTTTACATTTGTATTGAGTATTTCTTCCGCCAAAGGATCTTCCAGGTATTTTTGAATAGCCCGGTGCAGCGGACGTGCGCCAAACTGCTGGTCGTATCCCTTTTCCGCTATGAAGTTTTTAGCATCCAGGGTAAGTTCTAATGAAAATCCAAGCGAGCTTAAACGTTTCATAACGCCCTTCATTAAAATATCAATGATCTGGAAGATGTCGTCTTTGCTGAGCGAATTAAAGATCATCACATCATCTATCCTGTTTAGAAATTCAGGGCTAAATGTACGTTTCAGTGCTTTTTCAATCACAGCTTTATTATTCTCATCCGAATTTAACTGCCGTGCTGCCGTTGCAAAACCAACACCCTCACCGAAGTCCTTCAATTGACGCGCGCCAATATTGGAAGTCATGATGATCAGTGAGTTCTTAAAATCCACTTTCCTGCCCAGTCCATCCGTTAACTGCCCGTCATCTAATACCTGTAATAAAATATTATAGATATCGGGGTGTGCTTTTTCAATTTCATCCAGCAACACAACGGAGTAAGGTTTGCGGCGTACTTTTTCGGTTAATTGTCCGCCTTCTTCATAACCTACGTATCCCGGAGGGGCGCCAATTAAACGGCTTACGGTAAACTTCTCCATGTATTCGCTCATGTCAATACGGATCAGCGCATCGTCCGAGTCAAACATATATCTTGCCAGGGAACGGGCAAGCTCTGTTTTCCCTACACCTGTGGGACCAAGGAAAATGAACGTGCCTATGGGTTTCTTAGGATCTTTTAAACCTACCCGGTTACGCTGTATGGCCTTTACAACTTTTTGAATCGCCTCATCCTGTCCTACCACTGCTCCTGCCAGGTCTTCTGCCATGCGGCGGAGCTTGTCTGTTTCTGCCTGCACCATTCTTTTTACGGGAATGCCGGTCATCATGCTCACCACTTCCGCTATGGCTTCTTCGTCTATCGGGTAACGTTTGTGCTTGCTTTCTTCCTCCCACTGAGCCTTTGCTTTTTCCAGGTCTTCCTGCAGCCTTTTTTCGTTGTCGCGCAGTGATGCGGCTTCCTCAAAACGCTGGCTTTTTACTACCTTGTTCTTTTCCTGCTTGATGTCTTCTATCTTTTTTTCCAGCTCTACTATTTCGTTGGGAACATTAATATTCTTCAGGTGCACTCTTGCCCCTACTTCATCCATCACGTCAATGGCCTTGTCGGGCAAAAGCCTGTCGGTAACATAGCGGTCGCTCAGCTTTACACAGGCGTCAATAGCGTCTTCCGCATATGTTACGTTATGGAAATCTTCGTATTTGGATTTAATGTTCTGCAATATCTGTATGGTTTCCTCCACGCTTGGCGGCTCTACCAGCACTTTCTGGAACCGGCGGTCTAAGGCGCCATCTTTTTCAATATACATGCGGTATTCATCGAGCGTTGAAGCGCCAATGCACTGCAGTTCACCACGCGCTAACGCGGGCTTAAATATGTTGGAAGCATCTAAGGAACCACTGGCTCCGCCTGCACCCACTATGGTATGAATTTCATCAATAAAGAGAATAACATCCCTGTTTTTCTCCAGCTCATTCATGATGGCTTTCATCCTTTCCTCAAACTGTCCACGGTATTTGGTGCCTGCCACTAATGCGGCCAGGTCGAGCGAAACCACGCGTTTATCAAACAATACCCTGGAAACTTTTCTTTGCACAATGCGCAACGCCAGTCCCTCCACGATAGCGGTTTTACCAACACCGGGCTCACCGATGAGGATAGGATTGTTCTTTTTGCGGCGCGACAATATCTGCGATACCCTTTCTATTTCTTCCTCACGGCCAACGATAGGGTCTAAAGTACCCATTTCGGCAAGCCGGGTAATATCGCGGCCGAAATTATCCAGTACAGGCGTTTTGCTTTTGGTATTTGCCGCCTGTGCTTTCGACTTCTGCTGGTAACTTTTCTTTTCGTCATCAAAGTCGTCATCAGCATCATCGGTATATTCGCTGCGCACATCATTGCTTTTGACCATGCCCAGCTCATTTCTGAAAAGGTCGTAGTCCACGTCAAACTGATTTAAAATTTGTGTAGCAATATTTTCTTTGTTCTTCAAAATGGAAAGCATCAGGTGTTCCGTTTCCACGGTAGGGCTTTTAAGCGCCTTGGCTTCCAGCACGGTAACCCGGATTACTTTCTCGGCCTGTTTGGTGAGGGGTAAACTGTTAATATTGGCAATGTTTTTTCCTGTTTTATCTTTTACTGCCAACTCTACTTCTTTACGCAGCTCATAGAGGTCAACGTTAAGATTCTTGAGTATCTTCACCGCCATATTTTCCCCTTCCCTGATCAACCCCAGCAACAGATGCTCTGTTCCAATGAAATCATTTCCCAACCTCAGTGCTTCTTCCCTGCTGAATGAGATAATTTCTTTTACCTGGGTAGAAAAATTATTATCCATGTAATAGAATTTAATAGTGATCGATACAATAATAACTAATAATTTTGACTTCTAATGATTAATAGAACATTGCAGGTGTGTGAATTATTGTGTTAGAGGGCGTTACGGCATATTTATTGTCTTCCAGAACTGGAATGTATGCGTTCGATAAAACACACTTTTACGTATTCAGATAAAGCATTGAAAAGCGGTAAACTTTACCTGTAAAAATCAATCTATCAAAAGAACTCAATCATGAACTTCAAAATAGATACCAAGGAAAAATTTCATGTCATATCGCTCAATGAATCTCGATTCTCTGCTAATATGACAGATAAACTACGTGAATTGTTTATTGAAGTTACACAAAATGATGTTAAACATATCATTCTGAATTTGAAAGCTGTTCAAAATGTGGAATTGCCGGCGGCCGAATTTCTTTTAAGGCAGCAGCAGCAGTGCTATAATGCCGGTCAGTCGTTTGTAGTATGTGAAATACAGCCGGCTGTAAAGGAAATGCTTAAAAAGCAGGATTGGTTCGATTTGCTCAATATAACCCCAACCGAAAGCGAAGCATGGGATATTGTGCAAATGGAAGAGGTGGAGAGAGAGTTGCTGGGAGGGGAAGAAAGCTGATGGTGTTTTTCCGTGGCGCTTATGCCGGTTTGATATGTAAAAAATAAATATTCAAATGCTGCTTGCGGATTATTCTACATCCATGCCTTTCGCTCCTACATATCGTCTCCATTTTTCGATGACGGATTGCATATCGGCGGGTATTTCACTGTCGAAAAGCATTTGCTTTCCTGAAGCGGGATGAATGAACCCTAATGTTTTAGCATGCAGGGCATGGCGCGGGCAAAGCGCGAAACAATTTTCAACGAACTGCCTGTATTTGGTGAAAACCGTTCCCTTAACAATTTTATCGCCCCCGTAAGTTTCATCATTAAATAAAGGGTGACCTATGTATTTCATGTGTACCCTGATCTGGTGGGTTCGCCCGGTTTCTAAGCGGCATTCAATAAGACTTACGTAGCCGAAGCGCTCCAGTACCCTGTAATGGGTGATGGCTTCTTTGCCATATTCGCCTTCCGGAAATACATCCATCATTTTGCGGTGGCGCTGGTGGCGGCCAACATGAACGGCAACCGTTCCGCTGTCGTCTGTAAAATCACCCCACACCAGGGCAATATACCTTCTGTGCACGGTATGTTCGGCAAACTGGCCGGCCAGGCGCATGGAAGCTGTTTCATTTTTAGCCAGTACAAGTAATCCCGTGGTGTTTTTATCTATACGGTGTACCAACCCAAAGCGGGGAAGCTCGGATTCGGAAAGTGCCGGTTTTTGTTGTTGCAGATACCAGGATATACCGTTCACTATTGTTCCGGTGTAATTACCGGAACCGGGATGCACCACCATGCCCGCTGGTTTATGGAGAATGATGATATCATCGTCTTCGTACCTGATGTCGAGCGGAAGCTGTTCCGGGATGATTTCCGTTAGTTCCGGAGCCGTATCTGCATACATAATGATGTGATCCCCCGGCCGTACCTTGTAATTGGATTTTACCGGCTGGCTATTCACCAGTACAAAACCCTTTTCAATGCCTTGCTGCAATTTGCTCCTGGTGCCGCCTTCCATCCGGTTAATGAGGAATTTATCTATACGGATGGGTTCCTGCCCTTTGTCTACGGTAAAGGCCATCCGCTCATAGCGCGATTCGCCGTTATCGCCGTCTTCCGGCTCATTTTCCCATTCCGCTTCTTTTTGCATTACCTGCTTATTTTTCGCAAAGATAACAGTTGGCAGGTACTAAGCGCTATTGCGGGTTTTGTGATATGCAAATAGCGGGGATGGCGCCCGGAAGCCTGTTTTATTGCCTGCGCATCAGGTCAAGGAATTTCCTGTCTAATTTATACCCGTACCAGTTTTCATAGGCTACATCCGTTCGCCCGGAGTTGAGCACACCAAAATCGCCGATAAAATTCCAAACCGCAAAACCGATATTGCCCACTTTAAGAATGCTGAGCACATCGGTGAACCAAGCCATGAACACATCGTGCGGTGTTTTGTTCCAGCAGCCACATTCACCGCAATGTACGCCAACGCCCTGCTGCATTAAATCGGTCCAGGGCTTGTAATAGTTTTCCAGCATGGCTTTGTTAAACTGTTTTCCGCCTACTTCTCCCGGCCATTTGGGCTCGGGGAGATTATTAATGTCTTTATTGGCCCATGGCGCTTTGTAATGGGAGATGGCCCCGGGAAAATATCCCCTGCAGCTTTGCCCGATATTAAGGTCTTTAATTTCCGGGATAGGCGTATTGCCTACATTGTTGCCGTCGGCAATAACAAGGTGCCCGGGATTTTCTTTACGAATGGCTTCTGCTGCGCCTTTGGCTACTTTCCGGTAAACATCGCCGGGTACGGGGCCCGACCGGGAGTGCTGGTCATTCATATCTTCCCGCATGCTGGGCTCATTTACCAGGTCGAAACTTATTTTTTGGGATGATATATTCTTGTATTTCTTAGCCCACATATTCCAGTGAAAATAAAACGCCTGCTGCGCCGCGTCATCCTTCCATAAATTATAGGGCTCATGAAAGCCGGCGTTAATACAATACCCCGGCGCCCGGTGGAGATTAAGACTTACATGCATGCCGTAAGTATGCGCCATGGTTACCAGCGCATCTATCCTGTCAACGGCCTCATTACTGATCCTGTACACCTCTTCCGGCGTAATATTCCTGGAGCGGTTTATATTGAGGTAATGAGGATAAGCGATAGGCAAACGAACAAAATCAAACCCCCAGTCGCGCATCCATTTAAAATGCTCTTCCGTAGTGGGGTTGCGGGATGGATGGGGACCGGGAGAAAAGAAATCAAGTAAATTAAATCCCTTCCAGCGCGGTAGCTTATTTACTGTTGTAAGCTCCTGTAATGAAGCAAACGCTTTTAGTTGTGAAAGCGCCAGTCCGGCAGTAATAACCCCGGTATGTTGTATAAAATGCTTACGGTTCATATGGCAATACTGTAATTGATGTGAATCAATATATGAATGATTGTCTAAGATAGCGTATAAGCCGGGTTTAAAGAGCCAGGAGGAGGGCGTATTTCAATTTTTCGCTCCATGTACAACTTTCCGGTCGGTGAGACACCGACCGGTAGCGGGTTCTACAGGTGGGTGTCACCACCCACCTGCGAAAATTTGAAATGCACCCCGGGTGGAGTGAAACGTTTGCATTGGGTTAAATGAAATAACTTTGCACTCATGCAGGAGGTTTTTTTTGAAGATATGGGCGCCATTGCCTATAAAGACGCATGGAATTACCAGGAGGCATTGCTGAAGAAGAATGTGGAAGCAAAAGCACTGGCTAAAACCAATGCTTCAGATTTAGCGCATATTACTCAGCACGGGCCTGCTTTTGAAACCATAGCCAATACCCGGCACCATTTGCTTTTGTGCGAGCATCCCCCCGTATATACTTTAGGCAAAAGCGGCCATGCCGAAAATGTGCTCATCAGCGAGGCCGTCCTTCGCCAGAAAGGTATTGAATATTATCAAACCAACAGGGGGGGCGATATTACTTTTCATGGTCCGGGTCAAATAGTAGGTTATCCTATTATTGACCTGGAGAAGTATTATACCGACATTGGTAAATACCTCCGTAACCTCGAAGAAGTGATCATTCTTGCCTTGCAACAGTTTGGAATAAAGGGTGAAAGATCTCCCGGTGAAACAGGCGTATGGATCGAGCCATCCGTAAAAGGACGGGAAAGAAAAATATGCGCTATGGGCGTGCGTTGCAGCCGCTGGGTAACCATGCATGGATTTGCATTAAATGTAAATACCAGCTTAGATTATTTTAATTATATTATTCCCTGCGGTATTGCCAACAAGCAGGTAACTTCTTTTGAAAAAGAGCTGGGATATAACCCCGGTACAGCATCGGTAAAAGCAACCCTGAAAAGCTGTTTTGAGCGGGTGTTCGATTGCGCGCTGGTTAATGAAAGGTAGTATTTTACGGAACCCTCACTTTGTTTTTTTCCTTTAGCATTCCATCTTCAAATAATTCGAAACCAAACCAGCCCGCATGAAGAAAGTTGGATTTATCTACTGTAAAAATGTGTTCTTTAATTGTATTGATCTGGAATAATGTATTCCCGTTTTGTTCATAAAATTTAATTGTAAAGCTGCTTAGCTTTCCCGGGGGTAAAACGATAGTAATATCGCCATCTGCGTTGGTAAACACAAATCCTGAAGGGGTAAATGTTTCAGGCTTTACCGCATTAACAGTATGCGCTTTTAATCCATCGCTTCTTTTTTTACCGGAAGCCGCGGCGGCAGATTGTACCTCGTATGACTTTTCCGATGTTTCTTCTATAGCTGCAGCCCCGTTTCCGTCTGCTTCATTGCTGCCCGATGCTTTTGTATGAATGATTGTGTTTCCCGTGTTTTCCCTTTCTTCTTCCCGTACCGTCTGCATATTTTCTTTTTTTGCTACGGCAGGCAGATACTTTTGCGGTTTTTGCGATTTGCTGAAGGTGTATTTTCCATCATCAAGCAGAATGTATAATTTATAATAGGAGGAAGTATCCGGTGCATTGTTGTCAAGGAATCCGTTCGTAACGGATGAAGGGTCAGGCAGTGTTAAAATAGTTTTAAAACCTTTGAGGCTATCTGAAGAACGCTGAATGCTCAGTTGTTTTATAACAGGGAAATCGTTTACCCAGCTCAAAATAACTTTGCCATTTCTGTTGGCTACTGTAAAGCCGGGCAGTGTGTCCTGCGCCTGTACGGTACAACTGTACGAAATAAGCACACAAAAAATAATGACCCGGAAAACAATTTTCATAGTTATGTTGTATGTCAAAAGCATTAACGCTATAAGCGCAGCAAAGATAATGCTACACTAATATATTTAAAATACTAAAACCCCGGGTTTAAGCGACCTGTTGCCCTGTAATCCGCCACTGTGAATGGCCAGGATACGCGACCAGGGTGGAAAAAAATCTTTCCCCATCAGGTCGAATATACCATACATCATTTTTGCCGTGTAAACAAAATCCAACGGAATGTTTGTTGTATGGTAAAATGTATTCATGAATGCCGTTAATGCGGGCGTATATTTTGCGTATCCTCCAAAATGATAATCATGTACCAGGCGAAACCTGCCGGGCAAAGGCGTGTTTAATAAGGATTGGATTTCATCATTCAGGCTAAAAGTATGCTTCATGGCGCTTATGCCGGTAATTTGCTGATGAGCACCTGTTGCCTGTATAATGCCGGATATTGTTGTGCCTGTACCAACTGCCGCAACAATATGCGTATAGGTACTGGTATCTGTAATGCGTAATATGTTCGCTGCACCCTGCATACCTAATGGGCCAAACCCTCCTTCAGGAATAACGTATACTTTTCCAAACTGTTGCTCCAGCTTTGAGGAGCAGGCATTTCTTTTTACAGCATCGTATTCATTCCTGGGTAAAAAAGCAAATTGCATATGGCTGGCGGCGGCTTCCTGCAGGGTGTGCGACCATTGCTGCGGTTCTTCCCCCCTGATAACGCCAACTGTTTTAAGTCTGTATTCATTTGCAGCATATGCCGCAGCGGCTATATGGTTGGAATAGGCCCCGCCAAAAGTTAGCAATGAATGAAATCCTTTGCTCAGCGCATCCTGTATATAGTATTGCAGCTTGAACCATTTGTTGCCGGAAACAACGGGGTGCATTTTATCGAGCCGGAGAATATCGAGCTGAACTTTTTTTTGAAATGTGGCTTCGTTTTCAACAGGGTCTATGGAGATATTATTCGTTTGCATATGTTTCATGCACCGGGCAGCGGCTATTTATCAATAGCGCCTGCGGCAGAAAGATACTCCCCGTTTAACCTGGCAATATTATCTACGGAAATTTCTTTGGGGCAAACCGCTTCACAGGCTTCCGTCATGGTGCAGGAACCAAATCCTTCCTTATCCATTTGCTCTATCATATTAAGTACGCGGTTTCTTTTCTCCGGTTCGCCCTGTGGTAATAAAGACAGGTGCGCAACTTTGGCAGATACAAAAAGCATAGCGGAACTGTTTTTACAGGCCGCCACGCAGGCGCCGCAGCCTATGCAGGCAGCAGCGGCAAAGGCTGAATCGGCATTTTCTTTTTTAACAGGTATGGCATTGCCGTCTACCGCATTTCCCGTGTTAACCGAAATGTAGCCGCCTGCCTGTATGATCCTGTCGAAGGCATGCCGGTCAACGATCAGGTCTTTAATTACAGGGAAAGCATTGGCACGCCAGGGTTCTACCACAATGGTGTCGCCGTCTTTAAAAGCCCGCATATGCAACTGGCAGGTAGTGGTACCGTGCCACGGCCCGTGCGGACGACCGTTGATATACATGGAGCACATGCCGCAAATGCCCTCACGGCAATCGTGGTCAAAGGCGATAGGCTCCCTGTTTTCTTCAACTAATGCTTCATTTAGTACGTCGAACATTTCAAGGAACGACATTTCCGAAGAAATATCCTTCACCTGGTAAGTTTCAAAATGTCCTCTTTCGCTTTGATTTTTTTGTTTCCACACTTTTAAAGTGAGGTTCATGGTATAGTGATCCATAATTAATTCCCTAATTTGAAAATTTGAAAATTTGAAAATGCATAAAGAAATACCCACATAAACCCTGGAATCTTTCCTTTTGCCGAAGAAATTATTTTACATTGGGTTTATCATTTCTCATTGTTGAAAATTTAAAAGCTAGCAATTTGAATTACATCATCAAATTAACAAATTTTCAAATTGCCTCATTTTCAAATTTTCAAATTATTATTTATAGTTCCTTTGCGTTGGCTTGGCCAATTCAAATTCCAGTTCCTCTTTATTCAGTTTCCAATTATGTTCTCCATTGTATTCCCAGGCGGCTACATACAGGAACTGGTCATCATGGCGGAGGGCTTCTCCTTCTTCCGTCTGGCTTTCTTCCCTAAAATGACCTCCGCAGCTTTCTGTTCTTTCTAATGCGTCTATACAGATGAGTTCACCCAGTTCAATAAAATCCGCCACGCGGTTGGCTTTATCTAATTCGGGGTTCATCTCATTGATTTCACCGGGTATCCTTACGTTGCTCCAGAATTCTTTTTTCAGCGCTCTTATTTCTTCTATTGCTTCATTCAAACCTTTTTCGTTGCGCGACATGCCGCATTTTTCCCACATGATCTTTCCCAGGCGTTTATGAAAGCTCTCCACCGACTGTTTTCCTTTAATTTGCATGAGGCTGCTGATACGATCCTTTACAGCGTTTTCCGCCACTTCAAATGCTTCATGTGTAGTAGGGATGGGCTTTACAGAAATTTCATTGGCCAGGTAATTGCCGATAGTGTAGGGGATTACGAAATAGCCGTCTGCCAGTCCCTGCATCAATGCTGAGGCGCCCAGGCGGTTGGCGCCATGGTCGCTGAAATTTGCTTCTCCCAATGCGTATAAGCCGGTAATAGAAGTCATCAGCTCATAATCTACCCAAAGCCCGCCCATCGTATAATGCACAGCAGGGTAAATGCGCATAGGCACTTCATAGGGATTTTCGCCGGTGATCTTTTCATACATATCAAAGAGATTACCGTATTCTTCTTTCACTACCTCCTTGCCGAGCCGCACCAGTGTTGCTTCATCGGGGTTTTCTATGCCGTGCTTGCTTGCTTCGGCTCTCCCGTATTTATTAATAAGATTGTAACGGAAATCCAGGTAAACCGCCTGCTTCGTGGTGCCTACGCCGTATCCGGCATCACATCTTTCTTTTGCAGCGCGTGAAGCCACATCACGGGGTACGAGGTTGCCATAGGCCGGATATCTTCTCTCCAGATAATAGTCCCTTTCTTCTTCGGGAATATCATTGGCTTTACGCGTATCGTTCTGTTTTTTGGGAACCCATATCCGCCCGTCGTTACGGAGCGATTCAGACATGAGCGTTAACTTGCTCTGGTGATCGCCGGTAACAGGTATGCAGGTAGGGTGAATTTGAGTGAAGCAGGGGTTAGCGAAGAACGCTCCCTTTTTATGCGCTTTCCATGCCGCGGTAACATTGCTGCCCATGGCGTTGGTAGATAAATAAAATACGTTGCCATAGCCGCCGCTGCATAACAGTACGGCATGACCGAAATGTCTTTCCAGTTCGCCTGTAACCAGATTACGGCAAATGACGCCCCTTGCTTTGCCGTCTATGACCACCACATCCAGCATTTCGTGGCGGGCATACATCGTAACATTTCCCAATGCAACCTGCCGTTCCAGCGCCTGGTAGGCGCCTATCAGCAGTTGCTGACCGGTTTGCCCGGCAGCATAAAAAGTTCTTTTTACCTGCACGCCGCCAAATGAGCGGTTATTGAGCAACCCGCTGTATTCTCTTGCAAAAGGTACCCCCTGCGCTACACACTGGTCAATAATATTGGCGCTTACCTCCGCCAGCCGGTGTGTATTGGCTTCACGGGAGCGGTAGTCGCCTCCCTTTATCGTATCGTAAAAAAGTCGGAAAACAGAATCTCCGTCATTCTGATAGTTTTTAGCAGCGTTGATGCCGCCCTGCGCCGCAATAGAGTGCGCCCTGCGCGGGGAATCCTGGAAGCAAAAAGCTTTTACACGATATCCCAGTTCACCTAAGGAAGCGGCGGCCGAAGCGCCTGCCAGCCCCGTTCCTATAACAATAACTTCCAGCTTACGCTTATTGGCAGGGTTAACCAGTTTTACATGACCTTTATAGTCATTCCATTTGTTCTCTAACGGTCCTGCGGGTATTTTTGAATCCAACATAATATGTAAATACGTTGATGATTTTACCAGATTTATTCCAGTTATTAATAAAGGTGAAGGATCAGCACTCCCAATTTATCCGCTTTCCACCCTTCCCTTATCCTCCAATCCTTTCCACTTACCACTTTTCACTATTTCACCCACCCCAGATATACAGACACCGGCATCATGGCAAATGCCAGCGGTACAATTACCGAAAATGCCACGCCTGTTGCATGCACAATACGTACATAGCGTTGGTTATGCAGGCCCAGCGTTCTGAAAGCGCTGTTAAATCCATGCATTAAATGGTAAGCCAGGGAAATGCAGGCCAGCACATATAAAATAACTATCGTAAGCGATTGAAATACGATTACCATTTCGCCATACAGGTTATGATATGCTTTTCCATCGTAAGCAATAATACCCAGCTCATGAATATTACCGATACCGCCCAGGCGGCTTGGCGTCCAGAAATGATAGATATGCATGATCAGGAATAACAAAATTAATGTGCCCAGCAATCCCATGCTGCGGCTGTACCATTTGCTTCCGCGGTTGCCCAGCGGAACCTGGTAACCTATACTGCGCCTGCTCCTGTTTTGTGCTTCCAGGATCAATCCCTGTACAATGTGTAAAATAATGCCGATAAATAATCCTACTTCCAGAATGCGGATTACTACTGTTGCTCCCATAAAATGAGCGGCTTTATTGAACATGGCGCCGCCATCGTTTGCCCAGATGCAGGCATTAATTCCAGCATGCACCACAAGAAATGCAATAAGTGAAACACCTGTAAGCGCCATTACAAATTTTTTTCCTACAGATGAAGTGAAGAGTTGTTTCCAGGTCATATTCAGAAGAAGTGGTTAGAAAAAAAGTAGGACAAAAATAGCATACAAAAGCTCATAAAAGTCAGCGTATGCTATTTTTTATCCATCTATGCGTTTAGACAAACGATCATGAATGACCTGAAACAGGTGCTGGGGCTGCAATGTACGCCAATGGGGCGCCTCCAGTAATTGAACATATCTGTTCAGTTTTGCCTTTTTAAAATCGTACTGCGACTGCTCCGGGAGGTTTAAGATAACGATCCATCCGTCTTCTTCCTCCGTTTCCTGGAACCAGTCTTCATAATAGCTGTCATCGCTGCTGTGAAAATTCAATACATTTTCCCCTATTAAAATAAATTTTGTGATGCGCTCATAAAAAAGCACGTCCGTAACTTCTCTCCGAAGGGTTTGAATATCATTTTCTATGGCGTCATTCCATTCTCCTATTAATTCAATAATAGCGTACCCGTGATCGTAATCGGCATAAAGTATCTTCATATACAGGGTACGTGATCCAAATTCATCCCATTGGGGATGGATATAGTAATTGTAAACGGTTTGCGAAAACACAAATTCACTATACTCTCTTCCCAAAAAAGGTGATCGCGGATCTTCTTCCGAAGCATATAAATGCCGCCAGTTATAAAAAGGTTCAATATCATGCATAACTCCCGTTTCCTGCCTGCAAATATCGAAAGAATATACATAATAAAAGCCGGGTTTCACATGGCTTTCACAGCGGTTAATGCTGCAATAAATAATTTTTAAGTGCGGGGTAGGCGGCATCTATAACGATGCTGTGCTTAGGCAGGTGCAACAGCCTTTCAACAGATGGCGGAAGAGGCACTTTTTCTCCGGTTAAAGGTTCAACCACATCATAAAATTTTACCGGGTGTGCCGTTTCCAGGAAAATGCCTTTTTGGCCCGGATGCTGCGCTATGTAGCGTTGCAGGCTAAGATAACCAACGGCTCCATGCGGATCGGTGAGATAGCCGGTTTTTTCCCATACTTTCTTTATGGTATCTTTTGTTTCCGCATCGGTTATCGTGTATCCCGAAAGCATTTTTTTAAGGTTAATGAAATTGTTACCGAACAACTGCAGCACGCGAACGAAGTTGCTGGGATCGCCCACATCCATAGCATTGGAAAGGGTGGGCAGCGCCTCTTTTACTTCGTATTTGCCACTGTGTAAATACCGGGGCACCACATTATTGGCATTGCATGCGGCAATAAAATGCGCCGCGGGAAGTCCTGAAATATGGGCCAGCATCCCTGCGCAAATATTGCCAAAGTTGCCGCTGGGCACACAAAATACAGGAGGATTTTCTTTTTCACTCCATTGCTTGTAAGCGAAGAAGTAATAGAACTGTTGCGGCAACCAGCGGGCTACATTTATAGAATTGGCCGATGTAAGCACCCTTTTTTGCGTCAGGGATTCATCGGCAAATGCCTGTTTCACCATGCGCTGGCAATCATCAAATGTGCCGTTTACCTCCAGCGCGTGAATGTTCTTGCCTAAAGCGGTTAATTGCTTTTCCTGTACTGAGCTTACTTTTCCGGAGGGGTAAAGAATAACTACATCCACTCCCTCCACATCGTAAAAGCCATGGGCAACGGCGCCGCCGGTATCGCCGGACGTGGCTACCAGCACGGTTATTTTTTCACTTCTTTCTTTTGCAAAATAACCCAGGCACCTGCTCATAAACCTGGCGCCGGTGTCTTTGAAAGCAAGCGTTGGCCCGTGAAAGAGCTCTAAAGCAAATATATGGTCGTTTACCTGCACAAGCGGGGACGGAAAGTTAACCGTTTCTGCCACAATGCGCCGCAATTCATCTTCGGGTATATCGTTGCCTGCATAGGGTTGTATTACATCAAAAGCAAGAGCGGCATTGCTCTTACCGTTAATGCCGGCTATCCAGTTCTTATCAAGCCGGGGCAGGCTTTCCGGAAAATATAAGCCCTTATCCGGGGCTTGTCCTTTTATAGTGGCTTCCTTAAAACTTACTTTGGGAGACTGTTGATTGAGACTATAGTATTTCATTGTAATCGTTGCTGTTCTTTATCTGTTGCAAAGGATAACGGAGCAGTTAAATAATAAATGCATCAGTTCATCTGCTTCACACCTTCCATATTTACGGTAGTAACATAGGTATGAAAGGGAATACCGGTGTTCGTATATATTTCCTGCATCTTTTTTTCAACTGCATATGCTGTTGCTTCATTGCGGCTCAGCATAAATATGGAAGGCCCCGACCCGGATATGCCCCCGCCTAAAGCCCCGGCTTCCAAACTCTTTGCCTTTACTTCATCAAAAGCGGGAATAAGTATACTGCGTATGGGTTCTATCAGCACATCTTCAAGAGAGCGGCTGATCAATTCGTAATCATTTTTCATAAACCCGGTAACCAGCGCTGCAATGTTGCCCCATTGCCTGATAGCATCCTTCAGCAATATTTGTTTTCGCAGTATCTGCCTTGCATCTTCCGTACGCACTTCAATTTGCGGGTGAACCAGCGTAACGTACAGGGGAGGAGAGGGAACGCTGATCACATCTAACGGGTGAATGCTGCGGATAAGCGTAACGCCGCCATAGATGCAGGGCGCTATATTATCGGCGTGCTTAACACCCGATGCCAGCTTTTCGCCCAGCATGGCCATTTGCACCAGGTCGTCATTACTGAAAATATTGTTCAGTAAATGGTTGGCTGCTACTACGGCGCCTGCCGAACTTGCCGCGCTGGAGCCAATGCCGCTGCCCGGCATTATTTTTTTTTCTATGGTAACATCGAACCCCACCCTGTTCTCCAGCCTTTCGATCATTTCCAAAAGCGCAACCCCCGCTACATTTTTTAGCGGATCGGTGGGCAGCCCGTAGTCATCCACGTTATGAATAACCACTACAGGATCTTCGATGAGCTTTACTGTCATGATATCACAGGGATCGTTCAGCGCCAGTCCCAGCACATCAAACCCGCATACAATATTGGCTACCGTACCCGGGGCCTTAATGGTTAATGATGTATCCTTTGCCGCCTCTATTGCTTCGTTTATTGTATTAAGGCACATGGTGAGATTTGAAATTTGAGATTTAAGATTTGAGATTGCATTTCGCTTCGAATTTCGGATTTCCGGCTTCGGATTTAAATTAGCTTCTCTTCTCCTTCCTGTCTTCTATGACGCAGTTGCTCTTATAATATCGGCAAACACGCCCGATGCCGTTACCTCCGCACCGGCGCCGGCGCCTTTTATCACCAAAGGCTGGCTGGGGTAGCGCGCTGTGTAAAACAATACTACATTATCTTTTCCATATAAATGGTACAGGTCGTGCTGCGCAGGGATATGCTCCAGCCCCGCAACCGCTTTTCCCTGCTCAAATTTTGCTACAAATTTAAGCTTGCTGTTTGCTGCGGCAGCGTCATCATACAATTTTTTGAAATGCGGCTCATGCTTTTTCAATTCTTCATAAAAAGTGTTTACATCGCCCTGCATGCAGCTTTCAGGCAAAAAGCCGTTACAGGTAATATCTTCCATTTCTAATTGCTCGCCCGATTCGCGGGCCAGTATCAGTATTTTACGCATCACATCCGTGCCGCTTAAATCCAAACGTGGGTCGGGTTCTGTGTAGCCTTCATCCTGCGCCTGTTTTACCACTTCGGCAAAGCTTACTTTTCCGTTGTAATGATTAAAAACAAAGTTCAGTGTGCCGCTGAGCACCGCTTCAATGCGGTTAATCTTATCGCCGCTGCGCAACAGGTCATTCAGTGTGCCTATTACCGGTAAGGCGGCGCCCACATTGGTTTCAAACAGGTACAGGCAATTGTATGTGCGTGCCAGGTCTTTTAATTTCCTGTAGTAATCGTATGATGAAGATGCCGCCACTTTATTGCAGGCTACAACCGAAACACTTTTTTGCAGCAGCCTGTCGTATACTTTCGCCACGGTATCGCTTGCCGTCATATCTACAAAAATGGCATTACGGAAGTTTTTGCTGATAATAATATTAACGAACGATGCTATATCTGCGTCTTCGCCTCCCTGCAGCTTTTCCTGCCAGTTGCTGAAGTCAATGCCATTGTCATCAATTACCATTTTCCGGCTGTTGGCCAGTCCTGTTACCCTAACGTTAAGGCGCAGGTGCTCTGCCAGCCAGTTGTGTTGCTGCTGCAATTGCTGTAACAGTTTACTGCCCACGTTACCTGTTCCGGCAATAAACAGGTGTATTGCTTTCCGGGTGGTTTCAAAAAATTCTTCATGCAGGATGTTGATGGCTTTGCGCACATCTTTTGTAGCCACTACGGCCGATATGTTTCGCTCCGAAGATCCCTGCGCGATGGCACGAACATTTACCCCGTTCCTTCCCAGCGAGCCAAACATTTTACCGCTTATGCCCGGGTGGCTTTTCATGTTTTCTCCAACCAAAGCCACGATAGACAATTCTGTTTCAACCAGCAGGGGCTGTACTTTCTCGACAGCTATTTCATGTTCAAACTCAGTATCTACCACTGCTTTGGCTTTATGGATGGCGGAGGCTTCAACGCCAACACAAATAGAGTGCTCCGAAGAACCCTGAGTAATAAGTATTACATTGATCTGTGCCTCAGACAGGGCCTCAAACAGTCTTCTTGAAAAACCGGGAACGCCCACCATGCCGCTTCCTTCCAGGCTAAAGAGGGCAATATTGCTGATGCTTGAAATACCGCGTATGGCATTGCCGTTTGTAAAAGGTTTTTGCTGAATTACCGTTCCCGCATCGCCGGGAGCGAAAGTGTTTTTGATGACCACGGGGATAGCCTTGCGTAAAACAGGCTGAATGGTGGGCGGATAAAGTACTTTAGCGCCGAAATGAGAAAGCTCCATGGCTTCCTGGTACGATATGGAAGGAATTACTTTGGCGCCGCTTACCCAGCGGGGATCGGCAGTCATCATACCCGGTACATCTGTCCATATTTCCAGGCAGACCGCGTCTGTTGCCGCGGCCATTATAGCGGCTGTATAGTCGGATCCCCCGCGTCCTAAAGTGGTAGTTTCATTGTTCGCATTGGCGGCAATAAAACCCGGCATCACCACCAAATCTTCTTTGCATGAGGTAATATAATCTGTGATTTGCTGCCGCGTAACCGGCACATTTACCGTGGCATTGCCAAAATTGGCATTGGTTTGTATCAATGTTCTTGTATCCTTCCATGCAGCGGCGATTCCGCTATAGTTAAAAGCCGCGGCAATGATCTGTGAGGAGGTCAGCTCGCCATAGCTGATCATCCGGTCGCAGGTCCTGGCAGAAAATTCACCCAGTAAAAAAGCACCGTTGCAAATATCCTCAATATCATTACACAATTTTTTTACCAGGCTTAATACGTGGCTTTGGTGCTGCACAGGTATTAATAGCTTAACCGTTTCCAGGTGCCGTTGTTCAATATGCTGCAAGGCTTCTTTATATTGCTCGTTACCGGCGGCGGCCATCAGCCCTGCATTCAGCAGCGCATCGGTGGTGCCACCGAGGGCCGACACCACCACAATGGTTTTATCTTTTCCCAATCTTTCTTTTACAATGGATATTACTCTTTTAATATTATCGGCGCTTCCTACCGAAGTTCCGCCGAATTTCAACACCTGCATATGTTTGTTTTTGATAAGTATTATTATACCGGTTCCTGTATCTTTTCAGATGGTCGTAGCCTTGTGGCCCAAAGAATGATATGCATGCCATCCACCCTCAAACGAGGGTCGTTGTTGTTGTAATAATAATGGTACCTGCTGTATGGTATGCAGCGGAGGCGGAAGGAAATGTATTTGATTTATAGTGTACCATTACTGTTTTGAGTTGCCGAAGGTAAAACAGATTTGCACAATAGCAAACAAAATGATGAAAATTTATCGCCGGAGAGGGCCTGTTTGCCTTTCCTTTAAAAATTTGCACAAATTACAGCGATCCCGGTTAAAAACATTTAAGGTAACGATCATTTCCTTTTTTTTTAACTAATTTCACGCCTTTAAAATACAATTGCCTGTCAATTGAAAATCCGTTATGCATGATTGCGTTGCAGCAGTGATGCCTGATTTTTTTACAACTATCTTGACGAATTAATCTTTAAGTAACTCATGCCAAGCTCATCTTCCGCAGCGTTAACGCAGTTCCAGAACCTTGTAGGCCGGAAATTCCAGATATACAACAGTCTGTTTACCTCTTTACCTTTTCATCGCATTGAAAAAACCGGTATCCTGCTTTCCCTGTTGCTGAGCTATTGTGAAGAGGGATATGATAATAAACAAAGTCCTTCCCAAATCATTGATGACTTTTTTAGTAAGCACACTTCTTATGCAAAAGAAGAAGATAAATTAGACCTGCTGTTCCGGTTTGTGCAGTACGTGGAGCGGCAGGTAGTACTATTTGATGCACTTGAAGATGCCGCTTTTACCACGGTAAATGATATGAATGGCCCGGGCACGCTGAAAGGGCTCCAGTCGGAAGTAGCGCAGTTCGATCATGAAGGCCAACTGAAGAAAAAGCTCGAAGATTTCAGCATCAGGCTTGTGCTGACGGCGCATCCCACACAATTTTACCCGGGCGCTGTTTTGGGCATCATACATGATCTTACGCGGGCTATTGCTGAAAATAATATCAACCAGATCAACATGTACCTTCAGCAGTTAGGAAAGACGCCCTTTTTAAAGGAGCAGAAGCCTACGCCCTATGATGAAGCGATAAGTTTAATGTGGTACCTCGAAAATATTTTTTACCAGGCTGCGGGGAGGATCATTTCATTTATGAAAACGAATTTGCCTGAAGCGGTATCTGCCGACAATTCCATTATCCGCATGGGGTTTTGGCCCGGCGGAGACAGGGATGGTAATCCATACGTTAGAACGGATACTACCTTGAAAGTGGCAGGAGCGTTGCGCGAGAGCATTATGAAATCATATTACCTTGATGTGCGCCGCCTGAAAAGAAGACTTACGTTTAAAGGAGTGGATATTCCGCTGCAGCAATTAGAATTCAAGCTGTATAATAATCTTTTTGTACCGGGACATAAAAGTGATATCAATAAAGCGGAAATCCTGAATACGCTTTTACAAATCAGGGAAACGCTTATTTATAAGCACAACGGGCTGTTTCTCGACCTGATTGAATCACTGATCAATAAAGTGGAAGTTTTTGGATTATATTTTGCGTCATTGGATGTACGGCAGGATAGTTCCGTTCACGCCAGGGTAATTGAAGAGATTGTTAAAAAGACAAAAGCACTTCCTGCCGGTTATTTGTCTTTGCCGGACAGGGATAAAATACAGGCGCTGATAAATGTGAATACCACAGTGAACAGCGAAGACCTGACGGACGAGATCCATAAAGATACGCTTGAAGTGATGGCTGCCATTAAAGACATTCAGGCTAATAACGGGGTGGCAGGATGCGACCGGTATGTTATAAGCCATGCCGATAGCGCTTTAACTGTTATTGAAGTATATGGGTTGCTGTTGATGAGCGGCTGGCAGGCGAAGTCGCTGCTGGTTGATATTGTGCCGCTTTTTGAAACGGTTGATGATCTCGATAATGCGGCTGGTATCATGAAGGAGCTGTATGAGCTGCCGGCATACCGGGAACATTTGCGTCTCCGCAAAAACAAGCAAACCATTATGCTTGGCTTCTCCGATGGTACCAAGGATGGCGGTTACCTTATGGCAAACTGGAGTATATATAAAGCCAAAGAAGCGCTTACCCGGATATCGAGAGCCTATGATATTGATGTCATATTTTTTGACGGCAGGGGTGGGCCTCCCGCAAGAGGCGGTGGAAAAACGCATAAGTTTTATGCCTCCCTCGGGAAAAATATAGCTAATGAAGAGATCCAGTTAACCATTCAGGGACAAACCGTAAGCTCTAATTTCGGCACTATTGAATCGGCCCAGTTTAATATTGAGCAACTGATCAATGCGGGAATTTCAAATGACCTGTTTGCTTCCCAGAAGATTATTCTCCAGGATGCTGAAAAAGAGCTGATACAGCAGTTGGCCGAAAAGAGCCTTACCGCTTACCTGGAACTAAAGAACCACCCTAATTTCTTAGAATACCTCGGTCATGCAAGCCCGCTAAGATTTTATGCGGCAACCAATATCGGCAGCCGTCCGGCAAAGAGAGGCGGATCGGGTAAGCTGGTACTGGAAGACCTGCGCGCCATCCCCTTTGTTGGTTCGTGGAGCCAGTTAAAGCAAAATGTAACCGGGTATTATGGGGTGGGCACCGCGTTTAAAAAAATGGACGAAGAAGGCAGGTGGGAAGAATTGAAAAGGCTCTACGATAAATCTACTTTTATTAAAACGCTGATAGCCAACTGTGAAATGTCTATGAAAAAAAGCTTTTTCCCTATGACCCGTTTTCTTTCCACCCATCCTGTATACGGAGAAATATGGAATAAGATCTTTGATGAATACGAACTTACCAAGCAATATGTATTTCGCCTCACCGGCAAAAATGAGCTGATGGCGGATTACCCGGTAGAGCAGCTTTCTGTTCAGATGCGGGAGCGGATCGTGCTGCCATTGGTAACCATACAACAGTATGCCATTACCAAAGTAAGGGAAATAGAAGAAAACGCATCTGAATCGCCGCATAAGCAAACGCTGGAAAAATTAGTGATGCGTTGTGCTTTCGGTATTATCAATGCGGGAAGAAATTCGGCGTAAGGGAGAGGTGGTGAGGTTTCAGGTCTCAGGTTTCAGGGTACAAGTTGCAAGGTGTAGGAGGTTTCAGGATTAACGGTCATAGGCTGTAAAATATATAGCATGTTGTCTGATGTCTGTGCGAAATCTATGTTGTTGGGTATAGCAGGCATTAATCGTAATGAAAACGGCATTGAATGATATAGCATTTCTGGTCTGTTCCTTTCTTCCCTTCTATTTTATACACAAGCCTGTGCTCACCTGTAATTCGTCTTGACCAATAACCTTTTAAATCGTATCTGAGCGGCTCAGGTTTCCCGGTTCCCTGAAATGGAGTTTTTTTGATTTCGTTTAGTTGGTTCTTAATTTTTTCAACAATAGTACTATCTGTTTCTATCCAATATTGAAAGTCTTCCCATCCGTTTTCTGTAAACTCAAAATTCATGAGATACGATTATTATAATTTGAATTTACGGGTCTTACCACTTTTTAATTGACTTATTGAGTCGTGTAGCCTTTGCCTGTTCGTTGAAGTTGATAGCAAATGTCCGGTTTCGGTAAGCGAGTTGTACTCTTTCATTGATAAGATTACAACAGCTTCGTCTTCAGAGGCTCTTGAAACAACAATTACATCAGAAGATTTGGAAACATCGTCTAAATACTTTTTGATATTGCTTCTTAATTGAGTTACAGATACTGCTTGCATGAGATTTGTTATTTTGTACGTCCAAATGTACATGATATTGTACAGTATTCAAAAAAATATAGTTAAGAATCTTCCCAAAGGCAATGTTGAGATTTTACGACAGTTTACGCCCGGTATCCAAAGTTTACGTTATATATAACAAAAGCCATCCATAGAAATGAACGGCTTTAACGATTGCTTGCCCTGTGAAAAAGCTTAGGCGTTAAGCAGGTTGCAAGTTGCAGGTTACAAGGTGTGCCCCCTGAAACCTGTACCTGAAACCTACCTAAAAGCTGAAAATAGCTGCCAGTACAAACGACCCTGTGCTTTTAACGCCTGCCCCGTTATTTTTTATGAATATCGGATCCTCTGCGCTGTCTAAACGGAATTCAGGTATGATCATGAAATTTTGAACCGGTTTAATATTAAAAGAAAGCGTGGTTTGAAAAATGCCTGAGCCAAAAAGCGGGTAAACGTCATCATATTCATCCATATAAGTTATTACGCCTTTCTTGTCATCGAAATATTCACCCCGAAGCGTTAGTCCGAATTTTTCTGTGGGATCAACGTTCAGGTAAACTGCGGAACCCCACCAGGAACCGGAACTACCGCCTTTGGGTTTGTAAAATTTTACGGTTCCGTCATATCCCAGGCTGAACTTATCGGAAACTGTGGCGGTGGCGGTTAGTCCGAGCTGGTTATTAGCCGCATTGTCAAAATCCTTTCCACCCACATAATTCAGGAAAGCGCTGAATTTATCAAAGCTGGCGCTGAATTGTCCCAAAACGAATTTTTTAGCGAACCCGGCGCTGATATAATCATTGGGATTGGCTATACCTACCATTAGTCCGAAATGATCGCCCAATCCGAAATCTGCTTTAATGCCGGTATGCGAGAAAGGACCATAGGAAAACATATAGCTCATGCTATAGTTGCGGTTGAGCTGGGGATCCAGCACTTCATAACCCACATGGGTACCCCATTTGCCTATGGTTAATTTTACTTTATCGGAAGGAGCGTAACTAACATAGGCCTGTTTGATAGCTGCCATGGCGCCTGCTTCGGCATAGGAAAATTCCTGCGCCCTGCTCCCAAAGCCAAGGTCAATGGTTGCGGATACTTTTCCAACCATGTAATCTGCTTTAATGGAAGCCATACCCAGCTCAAAGGAATTTTGAGAATTGGTGAAGCTGGTATAGTTGTTAGTAGCGTCCTGGTCTTTGGCATTGGCAAAATTATAACGGTAATACCCGTCAACCGACCCCGAAAGGGTTAGTTCTCCTTTTTTTGTGGCGGAGTCCTGGGAAAAGACAGGTGAAAATGCGGCCATGAAAATGGCAGGTGTAAGAAATTTTCTTAACATTGCAGTTGATTTTAAGTGTTAAATGGAAAGGGTACTGTTTTAAACCTGGTCAGAGGTTTTCTTAAACTGTACCTTTTCTTTTTTATGTGAATTAGTCGGCTTTTTATTTAATTACCTCAGCTAATCTATTGCTTCCTCCTCGTGAATGCTTCCATTATTAGTTACCAGCAAAGTTCCCTGCAGGTATTTTTCATTGTGTTGCGTGGCGTCCAGTCCAATTTCTTCTTCTTCGGCTGTAACACGCAATGGCAATATAAAATTGATGAACTTGAAAATGGCGTAAGACACTACGAAGCTATACCCCACGGCTATGGCCATGGCTTTTAGCTGGATGAAGAAAAATGCGCTGTTACCGTAGAACCATCCATCGCTGCCACCGGCATTAACCGTTGTGGTGGCAAAGATGCCGGTCATGAGCATGCCTACCATACCTCCTATTCCATGGCAGGGAAAAACATCGAGGGTGTCATCTAATGAAGATTTTTGTTTATAGTATATGGCAATGTTGGAAATGATAGCTGCCACAAGCCCGATAAAGATGCTTTGCGGGATAGCTACAAAGCCTGCAGCGGGTGTAATAGCTACCAGTCCTACTACGGCACCAATGCAAAAGCCTACAACAGAAGGCTTTTTTCCTTTCAGCACATCAAAGAACATCCAGCCCAATCCACCGGCTGCAGCAGCAGTGTTGGTGGTAGCGAATGCCGAAACCGCAAGGGCGTTGGCGCCTAAAGCGGATCCCGCGTTAAAACCAAACCAGCCAAACCACAGTAAACCCGTACCGATCAATACATAAGGAATATTTGCGGGGGGTATTTCCCTGTGCTCAATATGCGCTTTCCTGCGTTTTAAAACCAATGCACCTGCTAATGCCGCACAGCCTGCAGAAATATGCACTACGGTTCCACCTGCGAAATCCAGCGCTCCCATTTTAAATAAAAATCCTTCAGGATGCCAGCTCCAGTGTGCCAGAGGTGCATATACCAGGATACTGAAAAGGGCAATAAACAAAATATAGGAAGTAAACCGGATCCTTTCGGCCACTGCGCCCACTACTAACCCCGGGGTTATAATGGCAAACATTAACTGAAATACGGAAAACAGTGTTTTGGGAATGGTAGGAGCGCCCACCCAGGGCTCACCGGAGCTTACATCTTTAAAGAACAGGTGGGTAGAAGGGTTGCCGATAAACCCGCCAACATCTTCTCCGAAGCAAAGGCTGTAACCTACAAAAACCCACAGCACGCTAACCACACCGGCGGCTACTACGCTTTTCATCATGGTGGAGATCACGTTTTTACGGTGAACCATACCACCATAAAAGAAGGCAAGTCCGGGGGTCATTAAAAAAACCAGTGTAGCGGCTACAATAACCCAGGCAATATCGGCAGGGCTGTAAACGCCGGTATCTGCAAAATCAGTAACAGGGGTAACAAAAATAGCAGCCAGTGCTATGGCTGCCAGTACAAGGAAGGGGGCAATTTGTTTTAGCGTTCTCTTAGCCATGTAGAAATTTTTAAATTATAAATAATAATTATTTATTAATATTAAACAAATATACTGTAGAATTAGATATTATTTCACAAAATAACTTACATATTATTATTTATAATCTAAATTTTAATTTTATTGAATTTGATTCATTATGATATATGTGCTATAATTATGTTGATTTTTAAATAATTAGTAACAATAGTTGATGATTTTATTGTTATTATTGAATAAAATATTATTTATTTTGGCTCATATACCATATTATATTTAATAATTATTTATTTTATTATTGGTTAGTTAATTTAAATATGTATACTTATTTATGCTATTAAAAATAAAAAGCCAGGCTTTTACGCCTGGCTGCACACATGTTTTCTTTCATCATCTTTCATTATTCTTTAAAGGCCATTTGCCTTTTTAACTCCAGCATTTCAGACTTAAGCTTTTCTATTTCGTGCTGCTGTTCCTTTATAGAAGCTACTAAAACCGGTATCAGGCCCGTTTCGTCTATTGTTTTAATAGTGGCGTTGCGGTATACATTTTTTCCATACCTGTACGATACCGGTTTTTCGTTTACCAGGTGGGGGAAAACCGCCTGGATATCTTCAGCAATAAAGCCATATTGTTTTCCTGCTTTGAGCCGCAGGTGTTTAAATGATCCGGCATTGTATTCAAACTGCTTTGGGTCAAGCTGAGTTATTTTATGCAAAGGATCATTAATTGCTTCTATGTTTTTTTTGATGGAATGATCCGGTATGTCCTGTCCATAGCCTGCTGCAGCAGTTATAAGGAGGGAAAATACCATACCGGCCTTTATTATAGCATTGTTATGAAACATTATTATTGAATTTAAATGATGACAATGTAATTGTGAAGGAACAACCCTTGTGCAGGTTGCCTGGTAACTTTATTGATTATGCGTGATGAACTATCAAAAGTTGGGAGGGGGAGTGGCAACAGGGAAAAAATTGGTTTGCCTGTAATCTGCTTGTCCTTTATTCTTTTTCTTTAAGGAGGTAATAGCTATGTTGGCTCCAGTGGAAAAGGCGTTTTTGTGATCTGCTATGAATGACTGCTCTCCCTCCCGTTCCTGGCGTTCCTTTCCTGAACTATCAGTTTCGGTATCTGTAAAAAGCTCGGCAGGATGCGTCTTTAAGGCAGAAAAAGAAAAAAGCGGCAGCAGGGAAGCGCTTCCTTTAAGAAGAAATATTGTTACTAATAAGAGAGCTGTAATATGTTTGAAATTATTAAGCAATACGCAAAAATAAATCCTTTGTCTGTTTAAATAAATGTATTACCCTGTAAAATTTTGTGAATGCCGTATTACGCCACCCGGTGTTTTAATACCGGTTTTTTGTTTTTCATGCTGTACATTTATGAAACGCCTCATTTTTAGTTTTTTGAAAAACAGAAACATCATATTAACGCTTCCCTGCATGTGCCTGGCTTTGTATGCAAAAGCCCAGTTTCCGGATAACGGTGCACACCCTGTTGATGAAAAAGCCGGGAACTGGTGGTGGTACGGATGGATCCTTCTTATAGCCGTTGCCGTAGTTTATTGGATTATTCATTCATTACAGAAAAGGCTAAAAGAGGAAAAAATAATCAGTGCTTTTGCTACCTCCTTATACGGGCAAAAAACGGTGGAAGACATTTTTTGGGATACAGCCAAGAACTGTGTTGAAAAAATAGGGTTTATTGATTGCGTGGTATACCAGGTAGATACAGCACGAAATTTGTTACTGCAAAAAGCCGCATTCGGACCTAAGAATCCCTGGCGCCGCGAAATTATTAACCGTATTGAAATACCGGTAGGTAAGGGAATTGTAGGATCAGTAGCCCAAACCGGTAAAGCAGAGATCATTTATAATACTGCAGCCGATCCCCGTTATATTGTTGATGATGAAAGAAGGTTATCGGAAATAACAGTTCCTGTGTGGATAGATGGAAAAGTTTTTGGCGTTATAGATTCTGAGCATCCCCGGCGGCGGTTTTATAAAAAGTATCATTTGCGGGTGCTGAAAAAAATTTCCGCTATTTGTTCGGAGCGTATTGCTAAATACCTGGCGGAAGACAAATTGCGCAGCAAAATTGCACGCGACCTGCACGATGAAATTGGATCAACCCTTACCAGTATTAATATTCTCAGCAAAGTGGCCATGCAGGACGGGCTTGAAAAAGATAAAATAAAAACCTATCTGCAAAAAATAAAAGATAACTCCGGCAGTATCATGGAACGTATGAGCGACATTGTTTGGGCCATTAACCCTGTTAACGACAGCTTCGACAAAGTGATGTTACGTATGAAAGAATTTGCAGCCGAAATACTGGAATCTGCCGGCATTAATTACTATTTCAACGAAGAGGGATCGCTCAATAAAACGCAGCTTAACTTAGAACAACGGAAAGATATTTACCTGATTTTTAAGGAGGCGGTAAGTAATGCGGTTAAGTACAGCAGGGCCACAGAAGTAAATGTTATTCTGCAAAAGGAAAATGACAGGTTGAAAATGACTATTATAGATAACGGTAACGGTTTTGATGCTGAAGCCGAATACCCGGGCAACGGAATAAAAAATATGCAGAACAGGGCCGCGGGCATGCACGCCATTTTGAGAATTGATTCCATAAAAGGTACAGGCACTACCGTTGCCATTGAAGTGGTTATCACATGATTAGGGTATGGGCTGCTATAATAAAGATGAGTAAGTTGCAGTATAGTCAATTTCATTTTAGTGAAATTTCATGATATTATTTATTGCATAATGTATGTATAAATGATACCCGGGGAATTTTAAAAAACCGTACCACTATATGCCTATGCCTGTTAGTATTGTTATATATGAAGATAATACCACGCTTCGGGAAAGCTTAAGCAGCCTGCTTGCACTTACGGGCGAATACGTCGTTTTAGCCAGTTACCCCGATTGTTCAAATGTGATCAACGATATAAAGGATAAACATCCCGATGTGATATTAATGGATATTGATATGCCCGGCATTAATGGTATTGAAGCCGTAAAAAAAATAAGGACAGTTAACGCTGTTGTACAAATTATAATGCTTACCGTTTTTGACGATAATACCCATGTGTTTGATGCTATGTACGCCGGCGCTAATGGCTACCTGCTAAAAAAATATGTTTCCGATAAATTGATCCATGCCATAAGAGAAGTGCTGGAAGGCGGGGCCCCTATGAGCCCGTCTATTGCACGTATGATCATTTCCAGTATGCAGGAAAATATAAAAATTCCCGCCAAAAACTACCAGCTTACCAACAGGGAAAAAGAGATCCTGCAGTTATTGTCAAAAGGGAACAGCTTTAAGCTGATTGCGGCTGATTTATTTATCAGTCTCGATACGGTGCGCACCCATATCAAGCATATTTACGATAAACTCCATGTGCGCTCCCAGGGCGAAGCCATTAGTAAAGCCATTAATGAGAAGTTGGTGTAAGGTGTGGGGTATGAGGTATGAGGTGTAAGGTGTAAGGTTGTCAGCTATCAGGTGACTACTGGCGACAGGATGCATACTACTTCTTTCACCTCTCACTTTTATCTTTTATTTATAATTTATAGTTTGTAGTTTATGGTTGCATTTCGTTTCGGATTTAGTATTTGAATTTTATTTGGTTCTTGCTTTTTGGTTCTTGGTGCTTCTTTTCGAATTTCAGCTTTCCGGCTTCATGTTTACAGTTGTATTGCTCATAGCCCAAAACTGATCGCCGGCAGCCTTTGGATTTCGGATTTTTGGTTTATCGTTTGTGGTATAGAGTTGCATTTTCTTCGGATTTCCGACTTCCCGTTTCGGATTTGAAATTTAATATTTGAATTTTATTTGGTTCTTGTGATTTGTCTTTTGGTGCTTTACATTCCTCCTGTATTCTCTTCAGATTTTCCCCTGTTTTAGGCAAAGCCCGAAACCATTTTGGCCATTATTATCATTGTATTATCTTTAATTTAACCTGCGCTAACCATTTGCTATGGTAAATTGCAGTAGTAAACAGTGCTATTACGCTTCTAACAAAAAATACGTATGTGTTCTCATAAAAATCTAACCCGAAAATTATTATTTTGTTCTTTATTGTTGCTTCCTGCCGCTTACCTGTTTGCCCAAAATAAAGCAGAACAGGCGCTGGAAATACTTTCACAAAAATATCCACAGGAAAAAGTGTACCTGTTGTATAATAAAGAGCGCTACCTGGCAGGAGAAAACATGTGGTTTAACGCTTTTGTGTTTGAAGGATATAACCGGTCGCTTATTTCCACCAATCTTACCCTGGAACTGTACAACAGTAAAAAAACACTGATCAGCAGAAAGCAGCTCCCGCTTTTTGAAGGGGAAGGACAGGGCAGTTTTGCGCTTCCGGACTCCTTACCCGAAGGGCTCTATTACGTTAGGGGCTACACGCAGTGGATGCTCAATTTTGATGAGGCTTTTCAGTATATGCATTCATTCAGGTTGTACAATACCGCTTCGCCGCAAAAGCTTGTGCCCGATTCCCTGGCCGTATGGACTGCTGCCATATTTCCCGAAGGCGGTACGTTTATTGAAGGACTAAGCAGTAAGGTTGCTGTGCGGCTTTCATCGCCCGGCGTATTGCCGGAGAACTGGAGCGGGTATGTTATTGATGCGGCCAAGCCATCTGAAAAAATTACCAGCTTTACGGCTTTAGACCGGAATGTGGCTGTATTTGGTATTATACCGGAAAAAGAAAAAAAATACCAGGTGATTGTGCAGGATAAGAAAGGGAAAAAGCAAACGATAGCTTTGCCTGAAGCGCAGCCATCAGGTGTAAACCTGCAGGTAAACAGTACTACTAACGCTATATTTTATTCGCTGCAGTTTAAAAACCTGCCTGCAAATGCCAAAGGATATAAGATCATTGGCACCATGAATAACATTTTAGTGTACAAAGCCAGTATTAATAAAATAACATCCGAAATAGCGAGCTCTATTCCTGCCGATAAACTCATCAATGGTGTTTTACGTTTAACCGTATTTGACGAGTCGGAAAATGCAGTGGCAGAAAGATTATGTTTTGTTCAGCCGCAGCAGCTTAATGTTGGCCGGCCATCCTTTCCGCCCCTTTACCTGAGCAGCACACCCCGGGGTGTAAACGGCTTTGATATTATGGCTGATACCAGCTATCTGAAATATTCGGTGCTGGTGCTCGATGGTGGTGTTAATGATTATTTAGACAGCGAAAATATTTTAACCAGCTTATGGCTTACCTCCGACTTTACCGGCAGAATAGATGCACCCGCACGCTACTTTGATGCAGATGCAGAGCCGATGGCACTGGATGCATTGCTGATGTCGGAAAAGTGGAAGCGTTTTGACTGGGCCGGGGTAACGGCAGGAAAATTTCCGGAGATCCGTTTTACTCCCGAGCCCTATATTTCCTATAAAGGAACAGTTTACGGAGGAGGAGGAATTGTAGCTAATGAAACCGTAAATCTCATTTTCTATTTTGCCGATTCTACCACACAGCTCAACCAGGTAACCACCGATTCCAAAGGAGTATTTGAACTGAAAAACCTGATTTTTGAAGAGCCGCTGAAAGTATATTACCAGGTTAATGATAAAAAGATAGCCCCACGGGATGTTACGGTAACTTTTGAGTCGCTGAATAAAGTTGTTCCTTTCAGGGGCGCATTACCCCAGGGTGGTTATACACTGGTTAAAAGACTGCCCAATGATAAGGTGCCGGCAGATATAGCAAGAGCCATTATTAACCGCAATAACCAGGAAGCTGCGAATGAAAAATTTAAAACGCTGGAAGAAGTAAAGGTAGTAGCACAGAGCAAAAGCAATAAGCAAAAGTTAAATGAACAACTAAGTTCCGGCATGTTCAGAAGCATGAATGAAGATGTATTTGATCTGGTAAATGAAAACCCGGAAGCCATGTCGTACCAAAACGTACTTCAGTGGCTGCAGGGCCGTGTGGCAGGGTTACAGATACAAATGCAGGGGGGCGATTATATTCCCATTATCAGGGGTAGCCGGGTACAGTTGTATCTCGACGAAATGCCGGTTGATCCAGGTACCATAAGCGGCATGTCGGTAAGTAACATCGCTATGGTAAAAGTGATCAAAAGTGGTTTTGTAGGAGGCATAGGCGGTGGTGGTGGCGGCGCGGTAGCCATTTATACCCGCAGGGGCGATACGCAGGCTGCGAATGCGCAAAAACCGCCATCCCTCAATAACAGTGTGCTGGCAGGCTATGATAAAGTAGCGCCTTTTTATGAGCCGGATTATAAGGATGCTTCCGTTAAGCGCATAGAAAAAGACAGCCGTGATGCCCTGTACTGGAACCCCATAGTAATGCCCGAAGGAAGCAAGCCCATCCAGATCCGTTTTTATAATAATGACGATGCCAAAAGTATAAGGGTAGTTATTATCGGGTTTTCAAAAGATGAGGATATGCCGTTGTTTTATAATGAGATATTTAAATTATAGCATTTACCTTGTCTTTACTCTCGGGTCAACCATACTATACAATACATCTGAAAAGATATTGATGAGAACGAATAATGTTGCAGTTACCAGCACACTGCCCATCACCACCGGAAAATCAAGCTTATCCAAAGCATCTACCGTTATTTTCCCGATTCCTTTCCAGCCAAAGATATATTCCACAAAAAAAGCTCCGGCCAGCAATTCGGCAAACCAGCCCGTAATAGCCGTAAGCACAGGGTTAATGGCATTGCGCAGGGCATGCTTGAATATTACTTTTCTTTTGCTTAGTCCTTTGGCGTATGCGGTGCGTATATAATCCTGGTTCAATACATCCAGCATGGCGCTGCGGGTAAGCTGGGTAATGATGGCTAAGGGGCGGATACCCAAAGTAAGCGCGGGAAGGATGAGATTTTTTAGAACAAGGTATTTTTCGCCGGTATAATCATCATATTCAAAGTAGCTGCCGGTAAGGTTAAGTCCTGTATAGGCACCCAATACAATCGCAAAAAAATAAGCGATAAGAATGCCCGTAAAAAACGAAGGCGCCGAAATGCCCAGCACGCTTGTAAAAACCGCTGAGGTATCCATCCACGTGTTTTGCTTAACAGCAGCCAATACCCCCAGCGCAATGCCGGCAACAGTGGCAAACAGCATGGCGGCCACCGCCAGCAGCATGGTGCCGGGCAGGGCTTCCATCAGTATGTTCAGCACATCTCTTTTGGTTTGGTAAGAATGGCGCAGGTAGGGCAGCTTTATAGCAAAATTGATCTTTTCATTGCCAATAAATAGTCCTTTTAGTTCTTTTTGTTCAATTTCCTGTGCGGAGTGGATGCTTACGGGCGAAATATCTTTTACATAATATACAAACTGCTTCCATTTGGGCTGATCTAAATACAGCTCTTTACGTATGTTTTGAATGGTAGCGCTGTCGCCGGTTTGTCCTAATACGAGGCGCGCCGGATCGCCAAATCCCTGGAATAAAAAAAACACAATACATACCACTCCTGCCAGAACAAGCAACGCATAAACAATTTTATTAGTAAGGTATCGTATCAATGCATGCTGTTTAATTTGCGATAGCCTGTATGGTTTCCTTAGCGTCATCCCAGTCGGCATAGCTCCATTTATTCCTGATCGTTCCGCTTTGCAGCAGGTACAACGTGGGGTTGGTGCGGGCCGCTGTTTTGATGGGCACTACATCACATTTTAAAAAGGTTATATGCGGCAGGGTATTAAAGTAGGCACTAATCTCATCCGCGTTATTGGTAACCACGAACAGGTTTATTTTTTGCTGCTGCAATACCGGGTATAAAGATTCAAAATGCTTTACCCATTCGCCTTTACCCGGATCATCCTTTATAAATAAAAAGGCGCTGTAACCTGCATCGCTCAGTACCTGCAGGGTAGTATCGTTTCCCGACAGGGTAGTAAGCACAAAATCCTTAATAGCGGGCTCGGCGTTTCCTTTACGGATCAGCTTGTCGTATCGTTTTACAAAGTGATAAACGGAATCATCAAAATCATCAGGAAAGTTATCGGAAGTGAACTCAACCGTTGCGCCGTCTTTTTTATATACGAAACTGATCACTGTACTATCAGGTATCGCATCCGGCGGTATTTTCATCTTTTCAGGAATATTATTGCCTTTTTTAAAAGGAAGGCAATCGGCTACAGGCAAATGCTTTAATACATACCATTGTAACCATATACTAAAAATTACAGACAGTAGAATAATACATACGCTGCCGAATGACGACAGTGCCGGCTTGATTTTATTACGCCATGAAAAGATGAGCAGAATCAGTACCAGCAGCACGATATCCTTTACAAAAGATGCTTTTGGCGTAAGGGGGATACAGTCGCCAAAGCAACCGCAGCTTCTGAATTTTCCCGACAGGTAAGCATAGCCGGTTAAAAAAGTAAAGAAAATGATCAGTACCAGTAAAAGCCAGCTAAACAAACGCATCTTCCAGCCTGCCAGCACCGCCACGCCGGCTACTATCTCAAATGCGATCATAATAACAGAAAAAGCCAGCGCGTAATCGTTCATGGCATGCATGAGGTTCGGCAACCAGCCTGCTTGCGCCCACACTTCAAAAAACTCCTGCATTTTATAGGCCAGTCCTAAAGGGTCATTGGCTTTTACCAGCCCCGAAAAAATAAAAAGAATGCCAACAATGTATCTGGAAATGGTTATGATTGATTTCATGCGTAATGTGGCTAAGGATTTGGATGGTTATATTGTTAAAGGCTAAACTACATAATAATTTGAAGACTTGCCCAACTAAGCCGGTTGAAAACGCAGCATGAGCCGGGAGTTACATGATAAACTGCCCCTGCAGAAATATTAATAACCGCATACCAACAAACTGAGATCTATAATTTTCAACTGCAAAAAAAAAGGCGATGCCAGTGGCTTCGCCTTTAGCAATCTATAGGTAATACCAATATTTTATTCTTCCACAACAGGCGCATCGGGTGCATTGCTTTTTACCGATGCAATGCCATTGTCGCGGCCCGACTCATTTTCATACATCTGGCTTTTGCCAATTACCTGTCCGTTGCTGGCTTTGAGGTTGAAATAAGGCTTCCCGTTCTTGGCGGTCAGCTTCTCATAACGTGCATCGTCACCCGCATTTTTCTTTACAGAGTCAATGCCGTTTTGCCTGGCAGCCGTGGTGGTGTATCCTTCGCTGCTAAGGATTACCTGCCCGTTGCCCGCCACCAGGTTAAAATAATACTCCCCGTTACTACCGGTTTTTGTTACGAATTTTCCCATGACATATCTTTTTTAGTGAAATTCAATATACGTTTTTTTACGGGTTTACCCATCCCATATATCTTTAATACCATGGCCGGCGCCAGTTTCGTATTTTTGCAGCTATGCAAAATAAATCGTATTCCTTACCGGATATCCTTTCCCGCTTAAACATTGACGCCCTCAACGACATGCAGATCGCTTCTGTTGCGGCCAATGAGCAGCACAACAATGTGGTATTGCTTTCGGCAACGGGATCGGGAAAAACACTGGCTTTTTTGTTACCCATACTGGATTTGCTTGACCCGGAAAATAAAAAAACACAGGCGCTTATTGTGGTGCCGTCGCGCGAGCTGGCTATGCAGATAGAAAAAGTATTCAAGTCGCTGGGCACCTGGTATAAGGTTACCTGCTGCTATGGAGGTCACCTGCGGGAAACGGAGGAAAATAATTTGCAGCAGCCGCCTGCGCTGCTTATTGGTACGCCCGGAAGACTGGCGGACCATATACGGAGGGGAAATATTACTACAGATACCATTGAAACCCTGGTGCTGGATGAGTTTGATAAATCGCTGGAATCGGGCTTCCATGAAGAAGTGGCTTTCATCATCCGTTCCCTGCCGGCTTTAAAAAATCGGATCCTCACTTCTGCTACCGAAGCGGTTGAAATTCCGGCATTTATTGGATTGGAAGATCCTGTAAAGCTGAATTTCCTGTCGGGCGCAGATGAAGTGCCTGAAGGGCTGGCAATCAAAATAGTGCAGAGCGATAAAAAGGATAAGCTGGAAACGCTTTTTAAGCTGATCTGTTATTTGGGCAACCGCTCCACCGTTGTGTTCTGTAATCACCGCGAAGCGGTGGAACGCACGAGTGAATATTTAACGCAGCAAACCATTACCAACGTGTTTTATCATGGCGCAATGGAACAGCAGGAAAGGGATAATGCTTTATGCAAATTCCGGAACGGCACTTCCAATATATTGGTAACAACAGACCTGGCTTCACGGGGGCTGGATATTCCCAATATCCGGTATATCATTCATTTTCACCTTCCGCAAACGGAAGAGATCTTTACGCACCGCAACGGAAGAACCGCACGGATGGACGCCAGCGGCACTGCCATACTTATTTTGTCGCCTGAGGAGAAACGTCCGGCTTATGTTGCACGGGATACGGAAAAAATAAGTTTACCGAAAACCGATATACTTCCCGAAAAACCCAAATGGTCAACGCTGTTTATCGCTGCCGGCAAAAAAGACAAGGTGAATAAAGTTGATATTGTTGGTTTCCTGAGCAATAAAGCGAACCTGAAAAAGGAAGACATAGGATTGATTGAAGTAAAAGATTTTTTTTCTTTTGCAGCAGTACGAAAAGTAAAAATGGGTGAGGCGCTGCGGTTGATCAAAGATCAGAAAATAAAAAACAAAAAGGTGAAGATTGATATTGCGAAGTAAAAATCAGGAAGATAGTTTGTATTGCATTCCTTTCGCCCGTCTGGTGTCTTCACCAGAAGGGGAGGAGGCATTGCCTGCCAGTTTTTTTCGTTTTTTACCTTTGATGAGCATTTCTACCTGGGAACAATTTGTCCCTATGTAGCTCCCCAGCTCTGAATCTCTTTTTCTTAGTTTTTTCAGATAATCAATAGGGTTAATGGAATCAGTAAAGGCAGCTACAATGTCCACTACAGAGAAATACCATTTGCGGAGATTGTTTGTAGTTAAATAATACTTCATGTTTTCAAACTTAAAAAAAGCTGCTGAAAAAATCCAGCAGCTTAACAAATTCTGTATTCACATACTACTTACCACATACCACTTCCCACATACTACTTCACCCACTTATTTCTCCTTCCACTCCACCCCGGTATCTTTCCAGCTTTTTGAATTGGCCGAATCAATCACTGCTTCGCATACTTTTTGGGTTTCATACGCGTCTTTAAATGTAGGATGACAGTCTTCGCCGGTTTCGAGTGATTTGAGGAAGTCGGCTACCTGGTGAATAAAGCTGTGCTCGTAGCCAATGCCTAACCCGGGTACCCACCATTTATCCATATAGGGCTGGTCGCCATCTGTAACATGAATGGAGCGCCATCCGCGAACGATGGATTCATCCCTGTGATCAAAATATTCCAAACGGTTCAGGTCGTGCAGGTCCCAGCGAATGGAAGCATGCTCGCCGTTGATCTCAAAAGTATACAGGGCTTTATGTCCACGGGCATAGCGGGTAGATTCAAACAAGCCTAATGACCCGTTGGCAAAATGACAATGGAAGATACAGGCATCATCAATACCTACTTTTTGCACTTTACCCGTTACCTGGTGCATGCGCTCTTTAATAAAAGTTTCGGTAACGGCCGATACATCTTTAATGCCGCCGTTGAGCCACATGGCCGTGTCAATACAATGTGCCAGCAAATCGCCGGTAACGCCCGATCCTGCTGCATCCACGTCTAAACGCCAGGCGGCTGTTCCGCCCTGGGGAACGTCGGCACTGATCGTCCAGTCCTGCAAAAAATTAGCCCGGTAATGAAAGATCTTTCCCAGTTTGCCGGAATCTATGATCTGCTTTGCCAGGCTAACTGCGGGCAGGCGGCGGTAGTTATACCACACGGTATTTTTTACACCCGTTTTTTCCACGGCATCCACCATTCCTTTCGACTCGGCTAAGGTTCGGGCAAGTGGTTTTTCGCAAAGGATCATTTTACCTGCTTTTGCTGCTGCAATCGCAATTTCGGCGTGCATATCGTTGGGTGTGCAAATATCCACCGCGTCAATATCGTTCCGGGCTATCAGTGCTTTCCAGTCTGTTTCAATAGATTCGTAGCCCCACTGATCGGCGAAGGCCTGCACTTTTTCTTTATTCCTGGAGCAAACCGCTTTAAGCACCGGGCTGTATTGCAGTTCGGGAAAAAAATTATCAACACGGTTGTAACCGTTAGAGTGGGTGCGGCCCATGAATCCTGTGCCGATCAACCCTATACGTAGTTCCTTTTTATTACTCATTTTTTACTGATTAAATGTTGATCTGAAATATAAATCTCTTGTCATTTTTGTAAGACCGGAAAGTTGTAAGACCGTAAGACCGTAAGATGGTAAGACTGTAAAAGACAGGCGCTATTCCTCTTACTCTCTTGCTCTCTTACTCCCCTCTCCATCCATGCTGGTCTCTCACTTTAATCATGGCGGCCAGAATATCATTCCATGTTTGCTGCTTGTGCATTACTTCATTGGGAAACATACAACCATCCCAGCAAATATGATCGAACGCTTTTGTTAGATTACCCTTTTCATCGCGCAGCCAGTAGCCGGCATCATGGGCGATATCTAATTTCCCGTTAGGATCCGTTGCGAGGCAATGCCGGCCGGTTTTGTCGTGCGAGCCTGTGCCATGCACGGTGCCGTCATTCTGCGCCACATGGAAATCAATCGTCCACGGACGAAGCGCTGCTGTTAATTTTTTCAACCCTTCTTCCAGTGTAGCACGATCGCTCCATTGAAAATCAGCAGGCAGTATCCTGTCTTCAGGTGCATTATAACCTAAAAGGTATAAAAAGGTATGCGACATGTCGGCCTGGAAACCAATATTGGGGCGATCCACTGCTTCCAGCGTATCAATCATTGCCTTCCAGCTATGCATACCCGCCCAGCAAATTTCACCTTCTGCGGCAAGTTTCTCACCATAGTCTGCGGCTACATCACAGGCTGTACGAAATGTTTCTGCAATCAATTTTGTGCTGTTCACAGGATCTTTATACCATTGATCGGGGCTGCTGGCAGAGTCAATGCGAATGACCCCGTACCGGCGAATGCCTATATCATTTAGTTTTTGTGCAAATACACAGCTTTTGCGCACCTGCTCCACAAAAAATTTACGATCATCGGCACTGCCTAAAACAGGTCCACCCCATATAGGCGCCACCAGGCTGCCAATACTCAGGTTATGCCTGCTTACTTTATCCGCCAGTTTTTTTGGACCATCGGCATCGTCCAGGTCTATAGAGGGATCAAATAATCCTACATCCACTCCGTCGAACTTTATACCATTTACTTCAGCGGCAGCGGTATATTCGAGCATGGTATCGATCAGCAATGGTGGTTCTGAATCAGGACCTTTGCCAACAACACCCGGCCATGTGGCGTTGTGTAGTTTGGGATAGTTGTTCTTTTCCATATCATTGTTATTTATGGTTTGTAGTTTATTGTTTGTTTGTTATCTGCCGCCGCGGGCAGATTTGCTATTTGTGATTTGTTTCTTATTTCTTATGATTTCTGATTCATTATCCCAACACCAGGTCGGGGTTGCCGGGACCGAAATGTTTTAATATTACAATAGGATCGTTTGCGGAAGGATTTACAATAGTAACACCTTCTTTTGCCGCTTTTTCACTTACAAAAAATTCGTCGTTGGTTAATTGCCCGTAGCGGATCAACGCGGGTGTTTCAATATCCCAAACGCCAAACCTGCCATGGCCCTGCATTACGATAATGCCATAGGCGCCACTGTCTTTGATCGTTACGGTTGCGCCGGGCATAACGGTAAGCTCTTTGGCGCTGAAGGCATCCGATTTATAGCATATCCAATTCTCTACATAACCCGCTGCTTTCATTTGCTCAATAGGCTTCACGGGTTTCGGCGCCATAAAACGGTTGGCCATGGTATTGGGGTCAACGTTCAGTTCCCAGTCTAATACGTCTATCAACGCATCAAAATCGCCAATGCTTTCTTTAGGTGTTCCGTTCCATAACAGTTCTTCCGGAATAATAGCTTCATTTACTAATGACTGGTACATAGCAAATACATCGGAAGCTTTCTGCGGTTCGTAGGTACACATACTACCCGGAGCATGCAGCAGTCCCGGCGGCACATCCCACCCGGTACCGGGCTCAAGCCGGTATGCCTGCGAGTAATTTGTTATTTTATTATCGCCTTTCGTAAAGTTTACGAGGCATTCGCGGATCTGGTCTTTTGTGGTGCCCGGTGCAATGCCGATAAAGGTATAGGGATAATCGCCGCCATGGTTATTGAGCTGTGGCGGAAAATAATACGCTTCGGGTTTGCCTTTTTGCCCGATCAGCGCGGCTTTTTCATCATTGTGATGCACGTGATGGGGGAGCGGCCCCATATTGTCGAAGAACTTGGAGTACATTGGCCAGGATTCGTGTTCCTTCCATATCCTTTCGCCGATCAGTTCATCCTTAAGCTCACTCACGGCGTCTCTCAGTAGTATTTGTACGGTTTTTGATCCGTCGTTAAATACAACAGGACTCAGTCCTTCGTTTTCGCCCGTGAGCGGCCCGTTCTTTGCTGGTGTGGTAGAAGAGAACCAGCGTTCGTCTATTCCTCCCCGTTGTCCGCCCAAAACATAATAATCATCAGGATGTAATTTAATTCTTCTTCCCGGCACGCAAAACGACCTGGGTACCCAGGTTGGCGCCAAACGCAGGATGCCTTTTCCCTGGTCTAAAGCTTTTTGTGCTACACTTGATTTTTCCATTGTGTGAAATTGAAATTGTGTTTAATCAGCTATTGTTATATGTGTTTAAGAAATTGGTAATGCGCGCTTCCTGGTGCAGCACTTCAAAGCGCAGATCATAGGTACGCGTTTCGCCCGGTGCAAGCTCAATAAGGGTGCCCTGCGCTCTTGCCTGTGCCTGTCCGATGGGAGGATGCGTTCCGGGCTCAAGTCCCGTAACGTATTCGCCTTTTCCCCAATGCTGCCAGTTGGTTAACCACGGCAATTGTTTTTTGGAAAAACGGATGCTAACGGCAATGCCTATCTGCTCATTGTATATTCCGCATGCACATTCGTCATTATGGTCTGCCGCAATATCAATAAAAGCTGCTTCTTCACCACCGCCATTGTGTTCTTCCAAAGGAGCGGAACATTTGCGGAAATCATTTTGGGCTGTAAATATTTTTGGGGCGGCGTCGCGGGCCTGCCATGGTCCGTTCCATATCAGTCTTGCCCCTTCATCTGCCAGCGGCCAACCCAGGTTGCAATGATACAGCAGCATGTGCGGTGCGGCGGTGTTACCTCTGTTGCTTACTTCATCATGAATATGAATAAATGCTTCTCCTATTCTTCCGGAAATTGTTCGCCTGAGCTCAAGCCGGGTACCCAATGCCTGGCTTTGTTTCATTATACCGGTTATACTCATTTCCATTGTGCCCGCAACGGGGTCAGGTTGTATAACAGATTCTATTACCGCCGGGATGTTACTGATGGCTCCATGTAATCCGCGTTCGCCATATTCATCCGTTTCAGGTCCGCCCACATGGGTTAACCCGCAGGTAGTAACCAATCCGCCACCAAATGTGGTAAGCCAGTCTGCTCCTCTGTTTGAGAACGGTTGGGGAGCGCTAATACCCGAATGACTCAGCCATGCCAGGCTATGCTGGTTATAGAATGCATCTGCAATATCCATAGCCCGGTCAATCACTACTTTACAGCGCAGCCCGGTTCCGGTGTTGATCCATGCAATACGGGCGCCCCGCTGAGCGCCGTTATCGGCAACAGCCGTTTCAATACCGCCTAATGGTGTGTGTGTGGAAATTTTATCGGTCCAGGTATGCCTTGCCAAATCGTTATACTTTTAAAACAATCGTTAAATGATATAATGGTTTCTTAAAATGCAGGGCCGGGATACGTCGTACAGGTCTTTAGCTTCGCGCATTTTAAGGTTCCAATGTATGAAAATATGCTGAGAAAAAATTGGGACGGATGGGTTAAATATAACTTTCTCCTCTCCCTTTTTACTGTAAAAGCCGGATAAAAAGAAACGGTATGTTTTTCACTGCAGTTAAATGCATCATTTCGCCTTGTTAAGTCGTGCTGCATGTGAGTTTTCGGTAAGGCCAACACCTGTAAAACAGCATAGAACCATTTATAAGAGAGCGTTGTTCTTGCCGGATTCTGTCCTGTGCCGTCCTGTGCAGTTTATACGGTCAATAGGCGTTATATGGGAAGGAATGTGCAATTGAAAAAGTATATGCGCAATTGTTTTGCGCTGTCTCTTTTTTTTTCATAGCTTGTTCCGGTTTTGAAAATTATCTTAAAAAAAAATAAAATGACAAGAAAAACGAACTATTGTCTTGGAATAATGATTGCAGGTCTTTTGATGAGCAGTTGCAATTCAGCCACAACTTCTGATGATCTGCAAAAAGATGCTGACACGGTTGCTGTTGCAGATAATGATGGGTTTGAGCAGATATTTGATGGTAAAACGCTTAACGGATGGGAAGGAGATACGGCTTACTGGAGAGCGGAAGAGGGCAGTCTGGTGGGAGAAGTAACACCGGAGAAGCTTTTAAAAAGCAATACATTTATTATATACAAAGGCGGTGAGCCAAAAGATTTTGAATTAAAGCTGGAATTTAAGATCACGGAAGCTGGCAACAGCGGTATTAATTACAGAAGTGTGCTGTTTGACGGCGTGCCTTATGCATTAAAAGGGTACCAGGCCGATATTGACGGGAAAAATAATTACACCGGGCAAAATTATGAAGAGCGCGGCCGCACCACGCTGGCCTATCGCGGACAAAAGGTAACCATACCCAATAAGCCCGGCGAATCGCAAAAAAATGCGTGGACGGCAGCCATTATTGACGGTTCTTTAGGCAGTTCCGATTCATTAAAAGCATTGATCAAAAGCAACGACTGGAATACCTGTCATTTAATTATTAAAGGCAATCACCTGCAACATTATATTAATGGTATTTTAATGAGCGATGTAACCGATGAAGATACCACTAACAGGAAGATGGAAGGGTTGCTGGGTATACAGGTTCATGTGGGCCCGCCCATGCAGGTGCATTACCGCAATATCATGTTAAAGAACCTGTAGGCAAACTGCTTTAATGGTTGTTCAAACAGGTCATTTCAACAGGAACGGGATGACCTGTTTTTATTTAGTATATCTTTCAACAGTATCAGGCTTCGGCTATACCTCTGCACTCTTCTGCACAATAGCGGCATACCGCTGCACATTTTCTGCAATGATCCATAGTATGCTTTTCACATTCTTCGGCGCAGGCATTACAGATACCGGCGCACAGTTTGCAGGTTTCATGAACAAACTTGCTTTCCATGCTCATCAGTGATACTGCTGCTGCACATATAGCCGCACATTCAAGGTCGGTGCTGATACAGGCTGCCATGTCTCCCACATTCTTTTCCCTCAGGCAGGAAGAAACGCAATGATTACAGGCTGCAATACATTCCATACAGGCTTCAATACAATTTTGATAAGTATTCATATACAATTGTTTTAATCAGGCATGCTGCCGGTGATATCTATTTCAATAATGTTGCCATACTCCCCAGGCAACATGAATAATGAAAGTTGAAAAGACTGTCTGCTGCAATCGAAACCCTATCGTATCAGAACCCCCTGCTATGGGTAATATTTTCTACAAAAGAATGTAGCATAATTTACTCCGCTTTGCTTCATGAGTATCTTCTTACAGGAGTTATGCTTTATTTGTATTGTAAATACCACCGGTATTTTTAATGGCATAGTATTTCATATACATATGGAAAAAACGTATGAAAGCGATCTGGACCGGGGCTATAGGATTTGGTCTCGTAAATATTCCTGTTAAATTATACAGTGCGGTTCAGCAGAGCGAGCTCGACTTAGATATGCTCGATAAAAAAGATCATGCAAACATAAAGTTCAAAAGGGTAAATGCCAATACCGGCAGGGAAGTGACCTGGGAAAATATTATCAGGGGTTATAAAATGAATGACCGCTATGTAATATTGGACCCTGAAGATTTTGAAAAGGCCAGTCCCGAAAAAACAAAAACCATATCCATCGATGCTTTTGTTAATGAAAAAGACATAGAAGGGATCTATTACGAAATGCCCTATTACCTGCAACCCGAAAAAGCAGGTGTAAGAGCGTATGCCCTGCTGCGTGATGCATTAAAAAAAACAGGAAAAGCCGGGCTCGGTACTTTTGTATTGCGAAACAGGGAAAGTTTGGTGCTGGTTAAGCCGGCAGGCGATATTTTATTAGTAAATAAAATTCGCTTTGCACAGGAGATCAGGGATACCGATGAGATTAAAGTGCCATCCACACAAAGCAAACCGGCAGAGCTGAAGATGGCCGTTCAGCTTATTCAGCAATTAACCACAGACTTTGATATAAAAAAATATAAAGACACCTATTCCGAAAAATTAATGAAGCTGATTAAAGCGAAAGCTAAAGGCAAAAAGGTGGCTGCGCCTGCATTGCGCGTGGCGCACTCCCGGAGCCGTGATCTCATGTCGCAGCTAAAGGCCAGCCTCGGCACTGCTGCATCCGCACGTAAAGCTTCATAAATGATGGCGTATAATATGGAGTTATCTGCCGGATCGCTGGCGCCTTCAAAACGATAAAAATTTACCACTTATTCTACAACAGCAGTGCGAAGCCTTGAATATATAGGTTAACCACGTGGAAAAAGATAGCGCGGAATGGAAATAATTATCTTACTTTGTATTTCAAAGTGCTTTTGATTTTATGGAATATTTTACGGAACAGCATGCTATTGTAAGAAAAATATGGGGCAGTGCAGATACGGTGCTGTTTATTTTTGCAGGAGCCGCTGCTGAGTTTGCATTGAACAAAGCGGTAGACTGGCTGTATTTTACCGGAAAGCTTCCCGCCGATCCGATAGGGCGGTTATTTTCTACCGTAGGATATGCCAGGCAGATCATTTTTGCAGAAAAGGAGAAAGCATATGCCGCGATTGATAAGATGTCAAAAATTCATTCTGCCGTGGAATCTTCACGCGGAATGCATATACCGGATTATGCTTACCGCGACGTGCTTTTTATGCTTATCTATTATTCTATTGCCGCTTTTGAAATGCTGGAAAGAAAGTTAACACGGCAGGAAAAGGAGGAAGTAACAGCGGTTTTTTGCGCGGTGGGCCACAGGATGAAAATACCCGGCCTGCCTGCTGGTTATGAGGAATGGAAGCTAATGCACAGCAGGCACCTCGAAGATGATTTGCACAGGAGCCATTATACGGTTGATTTGTATAAGCAATATAAACGCAGTTTGGGCAAAGCCCGTTACCTGGTTTTACTGGAAGTGCAAAAGCGGCTTGTTCCGCCACGGGTGAAAGCATTGTTACAGTTGAACGGGGTATCCTTTTTATCGCCTGCCCTTGTGCTGTATAAAATATGCAGAACCTTAAAAGTGGAATGGCTGCTGAAATCACTTTTATTGCCCCGGGCATATATAAAACAAATTAAGGCGCTTGAATATAAAACTTCTGCCTCAGAAACATAGTGAATGCTATACCTTTAATTATTTATGATCAAACCGGGGGAATACAATTTACTGAAAGTGGCCCGTGCTGTTGCCATAGGAGTGTATCTTGATGACGGGAAAGAAGGCATTTTGCTACCCAAAAGATATGTGCCCGAGGGTACAAAAGCGGGCGATATGCTGAACGTATTTATTTATCATGATTCGGAAAGCCGTGTTATCGCCACCACGCAGCAGCCTGCAGGAACAGTAGGGGATATTGTAATGCTGCCGGTAGTTTCCATTACGCCGCAGGGCGCTTTCATGGACTGGGGATTGCAGAAGGACATTTTCGTTCCCAAATCAAAACAGCGTCTGCGCATGCATGTGGGAGAAAAATACTTAGTGAAAATATATCTTGATGAGCAAACGGGACGGGTGGCGGCTACGGAAAAATTTGACGCTTTCCTGAGCAATGAAACGCTCACGGTAAGGGAGATGGAGCAGGTAAACCTGTTGGTTTACCGGCGTACGGATATCGGTTATTTTGTGATCATCAATAACAAACATACGGGGGTGCTTCATTATAACGAGGTGTTTACGGAACTGGAACCCGGCGATACATTAAAAGGGTTTATAAAGAAAATAACCGAAGACAATAAAATTGATGTGATGCCCGGCAGGCCGGGGTATGAAAGAGTAACTGACGAAGGAGAAAAAATACTGCGCTTACTCTCGGAAAACAGCGGTTACCTGCCGTACAACGATAAATCAACCCCTGATGATATTTACAGCTTCTTCGGCATGAGTAAAAAAACGTTTAAAATGACCACCGGCAGTTTATACAAGCAGCGAAAGATAGCGTTCACCAAAACGGGTATTCAGCTAACCGATTTGAAATCTGAGATTTAAGATTTGAGATCCGTTGCGCCGAACAGTTTAAAAATAGCTTTGCATCGGTCCGCGAAACATGGAAAAATGGTGATTTGTAAACTGTCATTCCTTACTTACCTTCATTATCTCAAAATTCCTGCTATGTTATCCGCTTCACGAAGAAAGTTCATACAGCAGCTCGGTGGCACAGGCTTAGCGCTCACTGCCGGAACGCTCCATGCATTTGCCGGCGACACTGCTTTTCGCGAATATGTATTGCACGATGAAAAGAAAATCAGCGCTAATGATCGTTTACGTATAGCCAGCATTGGCATGGGTATAATGGGGCATAACGATACGGATACGGCTTTAAAAATACCGGGCATAGAGCTGGCGGCTGCCTGCGATTTGTATACGGGCCGCTTAACCAGGGTGAAAGAAAAATACGGTAACCATATTTTTACCACTAAGGATTACCGTGAGTTGCTGGAAAGAAAAGATATTGACGCCGTTATTATAGGCACGGCCGATCACTGGCACTCCCGGATTGCCATTGACGCCATGAAAAAAGGCAAGCATGTATATTGCGAGAAACCCATGGTGCAGCAAATCAGTGAAGGCGCACGGGTTATAGCCATGCAACAACAAACAAAAAAAGTGATGCAGGTGGGCAGCCAGCGCATCAGCGGACTGCTATATCAAAAAGCCAAAGCATTGTATGAAGCAGGTGAGATAGGAAAACTGAATTGTATAGAAGCTTCTTACGACCGGCACAGTGCAATAGGTGCATGGCAGTACACGATGCCAACCGATGGTTCACCAGAAACAGTAGACTGGGACCGTTATATTGCGGGAATGCCCAAACAACCTTATGATGCAAAGCAATTCTTCTGGTGGAGAAATTATAAGGCGTTTGGAACAGGCGTTGCCGGCGACCTGTTTGTGCACCTGTTAACGGGTATACATATGATAACAGGATCAAAAGGCCCGGAAAGAATTTTTGCTTCGGGTGAAACGAGTTACTGGAAAGATGGAAGAGACGTGCCGGATGTAATGACCGCTATTATGGATTATGCTGAAACAAAAGAACATCCTGCATTTCAACTCACCCTGCGTGTTAATTTTTCAAGCGGGATGGGTGATCGTTCCCTGATAAGATTGATTGGCGATGAAGGTGCAATGGAATTGGGTGATGCATTAACCATAACGCATGACCTGTTGCCCAAAGCCCCGGGAATCGGAGGATGGGATGCACTGACAACCTATCCCAAACAAATGCAGGAGGCGTTGCTACGAGCATACAATGATAAGTATTCAAAACAAGACAAAGAACAGCCGGAAAAACCCAATATAAAGTATAAAGTACCCGAAGGGCATGATGCGCATGTGGCCCATTTTGCCAATTTCTTTGAAGCCATACGCACCAACGGAACCGTAATAGAAGACCCTGTATTTGGATTCCGGGCCGCGGCGCCTTGTCTTGCATGCAACGACAGCTACTTTTCAAAAAAGATCGTTCAGTGGGATCCGGTAAGCATGAAATTGAAATAAAGAATAGGTGAATAGGTTTGATCGCGCTTTCAATCTGTGCTGGTATAAAAAGTCGCGCTGGGGTCTTCATCGGGAGCCATTGTGGGCAGCCATGAGACCTCCGCGCTGAACAGAATATGAGAGAAACAAAGCAAATACTAAGAAGAATAGTTATACCAATCGTTGCAATAATCTGTGCCGTGGTATTCATTCCCTGGGTTATGGTAAGGGCGTGGTTGGCGCCATTACCGGATACAATTCAAAAGCAGGTAAACGATGCTTTGGATTATAATCTGGATGGTATTATTGTGTATGTAGATCAATCTGGTAAGCCACCGGCATTTTACGTTGCTGGTTGGAAAGATAGAGAAAATAAAGTGCCGGCCGACCCACAAGCATTATTCAAGATTGGCAGCATCAGCAAATTGTATATCGCTGCAGCCACTTCTAAATTAATCAATAGTCAAAGATTGCTGCTTGATGACACATTGGCTAAGCTTTTACCGGAGCTTGCCGGAAGAATAGAAAATGCAGATAAGATTACTTTGAGAATGTTGCTGCAGCATCGTAGCGGCATTCCTGATTGGATTAAAGCCGCTGAATTCCCATGGGATAAGCCGCCAACTGATGTCAGCAAAGTTCTGGAACTGGTATTTGATGAACCGTCAAAATTTATGCCTGACAGCCACTATGAGTATTCCAATACGAATTATCTATTGATTGGTAAAATTCTTGATAGCACATTAGGCTACAACCATCAGCAATATATCAAAAAAGAAATTTTGACTCCCCTTGGGTTAACCCACACTTTTGGATCACTGAGTGAGGTGAACTCCGGAGATGTTGCCAACGGATATGACTCCCATTATGATAAGGATGTAAAGATGCTTGATTTTGTGGCTCCGGGCGGTTCGATGGTAGCTACAGCACAGGACATGGGTATATTCCTGAGGGCATTGAATGATGGCTCTTTGTTAAATAAAGAGGAGCAGGCTATATATTCCTCTGTTTATAAGTATGAGCATACGGGCTTGTTACCAGGATACGGGAGTATCGCCCGTTATCACAAGGATATTGATACCGTGGTAATCCAGTTTGTAAATACCAGTGGCGGAAATGCATGGACGATATCGGAAATTATATATAATCGTATTATCAGGATCCTGGATAGACAAAAACGCTCATAACATGAGCGCCATAGCCGCAAAAATGGCACAATTTTACAGATTCCTCTACCAATAAAAATAACCAGACAATTTGGAAGTTTGACTTTTTTGTAATTACAGGATACGCATAGTTAAACGCTTTGAAACTTTGGCCGACAAAGAGATTGAAAAAGTAAAAAACGTAATTCAGGAAACGTTTGTGGACTAAAAACTGCCGCCAACATGCCTGGCAGAAATACGGGCAGACGGGAAACATTCTTAAACTTCTGATTCATTGTTTTAGCTTTTGTTCCTGCCGACGGAATACAACCCAATGTTATTACCTGACCATGTCCTGAAAATTACGCTGTATGAAGTCTCCGACTTCGTACCTGCTATGTTCTTACCGGACTAGGTCCGGAAAAATACTGACAACAAAACCGGAGTACAACGTATCTAAATATCATCCCTCTATACCAAAGGCACGGTTAAGCGACCATATCACATCTTCCGGCCGCCTGGCGGTTGAAATAAATTTCCGTAAGGGTTCCACTATTTTGGGATACTCATCTATAAAAGCAATGCCGGGTATTTCTGTAAGATTAAAACTACGCATGCATTGTAAAAAACTTTCTTTGTTGCTTCCGGAAAAGCGGATGTATTTTGCCGGTGTAACAATAAGCTCTGTAAGTTCATTCATGGTATGGGCATACAGGCTCAGTTGCAAGGAGCAATCCTGCGTCAGTTCCTGCCTGTAAGGCGAGATCTTTTGCAGAACCGAGGCCTGCGGAAAGTATTCTGTGGTTACTGTTTCATCTTCATTTAAACTGTATTCACAGCATATTTCTTCCGGCAGCAGGTGTAACAGCGCCAGCATCAAATTCCATAAGTTTGAGTTGTTAATATTGATCTCCGCCTGGAAAGTATAAGAAAGCTGGCGAATAGTATTGGGTGTTATTTTGTACCCTTCTGTTATTTCCGCTTTTTTTCTTTTCAGCAATAGTTCTTCTATATCGGGCCGGTGAGGCATTTCGTCGGGAAGCGGAATCCGTATGGTAACAGGTAATTCTAACATGGGGTAAAGATAAGAAACGTCATAGCTGCAAACGCGGGCTTTATTTGCTTTCTTCTGAGTTATAAAATGTTGTAGCGTTAGGCGTTAAGTCGTGAAAGTATTTATACAGCGCTATTTCTGTTGGACAATTGGTTTTATCAGCTTTGCCTCTCACTTTTATCGTTAATTTATTTATTACTCTCTTCTATAGCAAGTAAAAACTGAATTTGAGCGGATGTTGAGCCAGATCCCTGCAGTAGCCTTCCTGTAGTTGAAACCACAGTAGCGCAAAAGCTACATCAGGGAACCATCCGGAAAACGGGGGGTATTCGTTTTCCGGCGGCTTTTGGTTACTTTTTCCGCAAAAAGTAACAAAGAAAAAATAGTTCGATAGCTTATATTGGTTTCGAAGCTAATAGTTATTATTTTGAAATGAACAATCCAATACCAGTTAACTTTTGCAAAGTCTATAATTATGATTCCGAGCTACGCTCTGATACTAAAATGTTATTTACATGGAGCCCAACTGCGAACGTATGAATTCACAATTGATCACTTTCTCTATTAAATCCTGTGGTACATAGTAATACTGGTTGGAAGCTTCAAACCCGATGCGGGAATCGGATTGAGTGATTTCAAAGAGCGCTTTGGCCAATGTTATTTCATTGCTTAGAATGCTGTTGATCGCTTTAATTTGGACCTGCTTTCCGGCAGGCACCAAATGATGCTTTTGTATACTATCCCTGGCCATAACAAACCGTACCTGGTTGGCCACCGATGCAAAATGCAGCCAGACGGCTTTGGCTATACCCAGGTCTTCTTTTGCAATGGCCTGTCTGCCGGGTTCCGCAGTTTCAATAACTTTTTTAAAGAATTCAAGACCTGTTTTCCAGCCGCTGGCTACTTTATCAAATTGCCCTGCAAATGTTTCTGCCGGGTAAATACTCCGCCAACCTTTAAGATCATCATACGGAAAACCTACCATCGTTGATGCGTACCCGGTAGGTTCAGCAAACAATAAGTTAGCGGGGCCGTATTGCTGTGGCGCATTGTATACCACGCCGCCATTATACGGAAATTCCCGGAAAGCTTTGCTGAATGCAGTCCAGGCCTGCCGGGCAAAAGGTGCGGCAGTTGTTCCGTAACGCTGAGCAGCCAGTTCGTTAAGCACCGTTTCGGGCTTAGCAGCAGGATCTTCAGCAAAAGCCTGTGCTATCTCCAGGTTGGGTGAGGGATAGCCGCCCAGCGACCAGCTCAGCATAAGCCCGTCGGTATCCATTTTGGCAAGATTGGAAGCATGTTCGGCAATAAGATCAGAAACCGGGAGCCAGGGCACGGCAGATAGTTCCCAGGTATTGTTGAACTGCACTTTGGCTACCGTTTTTAAACCGGCCTGCTTTGCCAGTGCCCAATGCCTTGCAGCACGGGGGCCTGGGCCCACTGTGGAGATAGAATATTCGCCCACCTGTGAAGCGATGCCTCCCCGTTCAATGGGTTTTGCCCATTCACTCACAGACATTAACCATACCGACTTTGGCAATTTTGCAATAACATCAGGTGCATCGCCATGCCCGTGCCACCCCCAGTCCCATGCAATAACTTTTGCATCGGCATTGCCTGCATGCACCCCGTTGGCAATGGCTTCATTAACCCCGGCAATAATATCCGCATAGTTGCGCCGGCTGCAACGCGGACAGGCTTTCTGGTTGCCATGCGATGCACAATTGGTGAAATTTTCAGACGCGGTGATGGTAAATACACCACCCAGCTCAGGTACCTGTGTAAAAACATGCGCAAGTGAATGGCTGATCCAGTTGAGCACTTTTTCGTCGCTGGTGCACATGGCGGCAAAAGCACCTTGCCGTGTACCCATCATATCCGGCCTGTTTTCGAAAAAAGATAAAGGCATAGCCCTGGGCTCATTCATGTACAGGTACACCGAAATGCCATATCGTTTTGCTCTTTGGGCAATACGCCGCAAATTAGCAATACGTATACGATGCCCTTCGCCAAATTCAGGAAAATCATTTCCACCCGGCGCCAGTTGATTGAGTACAACGTGCATCCATATGCCATTCACACCTTTGGCGGCCAACCGGGAAAGTAATCCATCGGGATAGGGATCATGAAGCGTGTCAATTAAAGGATCGCCGAAAATGCCGAAATAAGAATAGATGAAGCGCAACCCGTTTTCATTTGAATACTGCGCAGTTTCTTTTTTGGGCAAACCATCTGTTGATTGCAGGTCCTTTACAAAAGCAAACCGGGGCACGGTTGGCCGGGCGAGGGAAGCTTTAAAATGTTTTTGCACCAGTTGTTTAATCTCCTTTGCCCGTGCCAGCGTTTTGTTGTCGGGCTTTGTATATACCAGTTTTGCGCAATTTGGCTTAAGGTTGCCTAATTTAACGAAGAGAAAATCGTCTTCCTTAAGCGCAAATTCCAGTTCATCTGCCGTCATATCCAGCAGGGTGAGTAACTGATCGTAGGGAAGCAGGTGCCAGTTCCTGCGTATCACGGTAATGTATATCCTCTTTTTAAAATCGGGTGACACAGATTCCGCGGGGGGCAGGCCCATGGATGCGGCAATAGCAGTAATGTCTTTTGCTTCACATCCTATGGTTTGGGCAATACGGGCAGGTTCCACGAGGTTCCAGTTGCGCCATACCAGCGCATATATACGGTTGGGGAAGTGTTTGAATTCAATAGCCGGCGGATGCGTGCCAGCAGGAAGCTGTTCCTGCGCAGGTAACCCGGTATATGTTATAACAGTTAAAAAAAATAGCGGAACGAAAACTTTGATCATGACCAGTTGTATTTAAATATTATTGCTTTGCAAGCCCTGTACTTTTTCTAAAAAGATATTGATGGCAGTAAAAATAGGGATTTTAAGCCGCGCAATGGTCTTCATCGGTAACCATTGCAGGCAGCTATGAAGACCCCGGCGCTGAATATGCGACAGGGTCACCCGTTCGTGCAATAATAGCCCGGCTGTGAAGACATTATCGCAAAAATAAATTGTAATGAAAATATATGTATCTTATAGGTTCATAAAAAAGACAATTGCCATATGCGCTCTCAGTTTATAATACTAAATCTTCATCTGCAATATCGTTTGTGGATTGCGGAATTAAATTTTCTGGTAGATGAAATCAGGATTCTGAAAGATTATTTCCAGGAGTTGGTTTCTTACCTGGAAAAAGATCCGTTGCTAACAATTAATGCATCGCTTACAAACCTTCGGGAAGACATAGATGCCTTACGCAATGAAATGCATCTTGACAAAATGGAACTCGCTTCAAGACTCAAACACAATACTGTTGATCAGCCGTGGAATAATCAACGTACCGAATCCTTCCGTGAACAGCATGATAATATCAAGAAAACATTTACCGGAATAAGGCAGCGTATTGAGTCGCTGACAACCCAACCAATTTAATTCCTTTCACTATTTGTGTTGGCGAAACACTCAAGCCTGCTGAGAGGGAGGATTTAACTAATTTACGTAGCTTTAAGCTAAACTTCGCCTGTATGAGATACAGCCTGCTTATGATCGCTTTTGCATGCAGCAGCATGATGCTTCATGCGCAGCATCCTCCACGGTTAATAGTACGTGGAGATGATATGGGATTTTCGCACAGTGGCAATGCAGCAGCTATCAAAACATACAAAGAAGGCATCGTACGTTCTGTTGAAGTGCTGGTTCCTTCTCCCTGGTTCCCCGAAGCCGTAGCCTTGCTGAAGGAAAATCCGGGCGTGGATGTGGGCATCCATCTTACATTAACCAGTGAATGGGATAATGTAAAATGGCGACCGGTATCAGATTGCCCAAGTCTTAAAGATGCTGATGGATATTTTTATCCCATGATATGGCCCAATAAAAATTATCCCAACAGGGCCTTGTTACAGCATAAGTGGACGCTTGAGGATGTAGAGAAAGAGTTCAGGGCGCAGATAGAGCTCGCTATAAAAAAGATACCACGCATCAGTCATGTTTCAGGACATATGGGTTGCACGCACATGAATGAAGATGTAACTGCGCTCACTAAAAAGCTGGCAAAGGAATATAAGATTGATATTGATCCTTCGGAAAAAGCCGTAAAAGGGGTAAGCTATAAATGGCAGAGCAAAACAGCAGCGGAAAAGAAGAAGGCTTTCATTGCTATGCTGCAAACACTGGAACCCGGCAATACGTATCTATTTGTAGACCATCCCGCATTTGATACACCGGAAATGCGGGCCATACATCATATTGGTTACGAAGATGTAGCTACCGACCGCCAGGGTGTAGTGGATATATGGACAGATGCTGAGATCATAGCATTGATCAAAAAGAAAAAGATACAATTGATCAGCTATAAAGACTTGGCTACCGAGTAACTTTTATTTCGGGCGGCAGTTCCATGCAGGATCCGTCTGCAGGCATCGGTTCTATTTTTTGTACAGGGTTACAACGCTTTTCGCAGGAACCAATACTACATCTTTTGAATCCGTGGTTCCCGTCGCTTTGCAATCATCTTCGGCGCTGGTAACAAAAATTGAATATTCGTTTGCCAGCCCGGTTCCGGCCAAACGCACTGGCTTGCCGGTTGTATCATCATTAATGATAACGATTGTGTTAGATTGTTCGTTAGCATTAGTAAATGCCAGCGGAAGCAGGCGTTCATCATCCGAACTGATTTTAAAACGTTGGGATCCCGGGCGTACATAGCTGTAAAAATTTTTAGAAACGTAATATCTTTTACTCTTTTCTCCCGCTGCGCTCATTAGCGAATAGGCATCTAACTGTGTAGTGCTGAGCGACCAGAACAGCCATGCCGAAACATGTCCATAGCGTAAAGCGACATACATCGCTTTGCTGAGCGCAATGGCGCCGTTCATGTTGTTTTCATAGCCGGAGGTTTCAGTCATCCATAAAGGAAGATTATATGGTACGCCCCAATTATACATGTCTTCCCAGGTTTTGGCATCTGCCGAACCGGGGTTAACGCCATCGGTTGCGTAACCATGCACCGCCAGCATATCCACATATTTACGCGAGCCCGCATCTGCCAGTATGGGTTCTACTAAGCTTTTAATGCCATCAAACCATCCCACATCTTCAGGCACAAACAGCTTTGCAGCTATATTTTCATCGTTAAAGCGCTTACCCACCACCTTTAGTACATCGCGCATGGCTTCGCCGTTGTATACACAGGAAGTGTAGAATTGCGAAAAACGGGGTTCGTTCTGTATACTCAACGCATAGATATCAATGCCGGTAAGCTGTTTGATGGTTTTAATATACGCAACGCAATACTCGGCAAACTCATCGTACATATCTGTTTTTAACTGGTTGGTATTGGCGTTGGGATTAGTTGTATAAGGCGGGGCGGCATTTTGATTGGTAGTGCCATTGCCCACTTTGTTATTGTATTTCATCCATATGGGCGGTGTCCACACAGAAGCAATTACTTTCTGCAGCCCCGCAGCTTTCATGTCTTTGAGATACTGAATATGGTCGGCCAGCTTATCATCATGACCGGGAGTATTGTTGTTGATATTAAATTTTGTAAGGTCGGTAACGAAAGGATTATCATTATCGTTTTCAACTTCAAAATTGGAAGGAATATTTATTCTCAGGATGGTAAGTCCTAAATCATTGATCAATGTGTTCACAAATGCGGCGCTTGTAAAAGGTCCCGGTGACCAGCCTTCCCTTTGCAGTCCAAATCCGCCAAACCCTTCCATTACCTGGAATGTAGTGGTGTTGACTGCCGTAATGGTAACTACATGAGTATTGATGGTATCCCTTACTTCAACAGGCTCCGATTTCCCGTCACTTACTGTTACTTTAATAATATAGGTTTTCCCGTCGTCATAAGAAAAGGTTTCCTTAGCGTTACCCTGTCTGGTTGTACCTTCTCCAAAATCCCAGGTATAAGTAAGGCGGTCAAATTCATGGTCACTGGCATCTACCTCAAAATGATAAGTGAAGGGATTGACCTTAACAAGATTTGACCTGATATGAGCGGAGGGAGAATAATTGGCAGCATGAGCGCCTGCTTTTTTTGAACAGGCCGGCGCCGGCAAATAAAAAAGGAACAAAATACTGTAGAGCAGGCAGGCTTTCATGTTAGTGTAATAATAAAATAAACAGGGCTGCGTCAAAAAGGATTTAATACAGCCCCGTTGATGTACATATTTTATGAAATGCAGCAGGAAATGCCGGTGCTGTGTCAAACGCGAAACCTGCCATCCGGCAGGCTGGCATAAGAAGTGAAACACGTCTTTCACCTCTCACTTTTCACGATAATATACAGACATAATTTGTTTTACTTAACACTAATAACCTGCATTTTGCGGAACGTTTGGATTTACATCAATTTCGCTGCTGGGTATAGGGAACAATAAATGCTTTGGCAACTGAAAAGACATGGTGGATGTATTAGAGCTGAAGAAAGCATTATCCAGTGTAATAATACCCTGCATCTGCCACCTCCTGATATCGAACCATCGTTGTCCCTCACCTGCAAGCTCAATAAGCCTTTCATTCATTATCCAGTTCATGATTTTTGTCTTATCTGTTTCTGCAGTTGCATAATTGGCGGGTATGGTGCCACCGGCAACCATGCTCCGGGCTCTTGTTCTTACTTCATTAATGTACCCGATCGCTTCTGCTGCTGATCCCCCGGATTGAAGCGTAGCTTCTGCTTTTAACAGCAACACATCGGCATAACGAAGTATCCTTGGGTTATTTACCGAGCCCACGCTAACCTGGTTCAGTTTATCCCGGGTTACATATTTTTTTACTTCGTGTGTGGCGGCATTTAAAGTCAGATCTCTTCTTGGGTCGTCCGGTTCAAATGCGTTTACCAATTTTGTGGTGGCATAAAATGGCGACTTGTCCCATATATTGCCATTGCCTACGCTGTAAAAGCTGTAAAAAACGGAAAGATTGCCCACGGCATTATCAAAATCATTTTCAAGCCATACGTTATCTAAGGCGAAAGCCTGTGTTGCCTGGTATTCAAATAAAGATTCCCCGTTATTCTCTGTATCCCAGGCAAAGTTGTCGGTGAAATCGGCGGTAAGCCCTGCGCCGGAAATGCTGTTCAATGCGGAAATAGCGGCGGTATAATCAGATGTATTATTTGTAGCGGAGGCCCTGAATACGAGCGATTTCCCCATCATGCCAAATGCTGAATTTTTTGTAACACGTCCCCTGTTAGCGGCATCCCATGAGGGTGGTAATAGCGAAGCGGCTTCTGTAAAATCCAGTATTGCCTGGTCAAGTAATTGCGTGCCGGTTGTGCCGGGTGGTGTAAACTGTTCTGAGGTTTTAACTCGCTCAATAGTTAACGGGGCAGTGCCAAAATAGTTCCACAGGTTATAGAATGCGTATCCGCGTAAAAACAAAGCCTCCCCTTTATTGTAGTTCTTAAGGTTGGGTGTTTGGTATACACCATTTTCTCCTTCTATCTTTTCCAGCAATGTGTTTGCCCTTGCAATAAGCTGGTACCATACCGTATAAAAATAGGTTACCCTTTCCGTGCTGGGTTGCAGGCTTCCGAAAATCTCAAACTCTTCATTTGCTTCATTAGTAGTAATATCGTCACCCGGAAGCAGGTACATAGGCATCGTGCACATGTAGGGGTTACCCCTGTACCAGTATACATCATTTATTTTGGCATACACGCCAAGCACACCTTTGGCGAAATCATTCTCTTCGGTAAAGTATGACTCCTCAGTAGGTCCGTGTGGTAAAAGATCGAGGTGCGACCGGTTGCATCCCGAATAGAATGACGCGATAGCTGAGATGACTACCAGCGCTGATATTTTTTTTATAAAGACTTTCATTATGTAAAGATTTTAGAATTAGAAACTGGCATTAATACCAAACTGTACCTGCCGGGTAGGCGGAATAAAATCATTTTCCGGATCAAGGCCTGTATAATTTGTAATGGTAAACAGGTTGATGGCTGCGGCATATAGCCGGATGCTTTGTATGAATCCTGCCCTGTTTAAGAGTGCTGCCGGCAAAGCATAACCCAGTTGTATATTCTTTAAGCGCAGGTATCCTGCATTTTCCACAAACCGGTCGGAGTACCTCAGCGCCTGTGCAGGATCGCCGTATACAGCCCTTGGCATGGTAGCAGAAGGGTTGTCGGGGGTCCACCTGTTCAGTGTAGTAGCCCACTGATTGGCAAGTCCGCTCATAGCTTCCATGCCTGCCTTTACGCTGTTATATTTTTGAACATCGCCAATACCCTGGAAAAATATACTAATGTCCAATCCTTTAAAGCTGGCGCCTATGTTAAAGCCATAATAATAGCCCGGAATGGTTTTACCCAGGTAAGTACGGTCATTACCGTTAACCCGTCCATCCGGTGTTTGGCTGTACCGTTCGGTTTGGTCTTTGGGATTTCCATATACATCCTGGAAATAGGCGTCGCCGGGCTTGTATACATATCCTGCGGTTGCATTACCGGGATCCTGTCCAACGTTCACATCTGCATAGTTCTGGCGCCAGGCATCAATTTCTGACTGTGTTTGAAAAACACCTCCGGTTTTATATCCCCACAAATAGAACATGGAGTATCCTTCCTCAATTCTGTTGGTTTCACCGCCCAGAGGATTACCGCCATATAGTTTGGTTACCCTGTTTTTTACAGTAGTTAAATTTGCCGAAGCATTAAATCCTACAGGTCCGAAGCTGGTATTATAACCCAACTGGAATTCGAGACCTGTATTTCTTACCTCACCTATGTTGAGGTCGGCAGGAGCCTGTATGCCTGTATTGGGCGGTAGCGATACAGACTGAATAATATCATACGTTGATTTATTGTAGTATTCTGCTGTAAAGCTTACCTGGTTGTTAAAAAGCATCGCGTCTAAGCCGATACTTGTTGTTTTTAATTTTTCCCAGGTAAGGGTAGTATTGGCAAAATTAGGTAAGGCCGCCCCCTGTAGCTGGGTGCCGTAGCCATCTCCGTTTCCGGAACCAACCGGATAGTCCGGTGTGAGCGATATGGTAGAAAGAAAAGCATAATAGGCTGCAGACTGATAGTTGCCTAATTTACCCCAGCCACCCCTGATTTTTAAATCATTGATAAAAGTAGTTACAGGAAAAAAGCCTTCTGCGCTAATACGCCATGCAAGGGCAAAAGATGCAAACTGATCCCATTTATGCCCGGGCGCTAATCTCGATGACCCGTCTTTACGTATGGTGCCATCTACGTAATATTTATCTTTATATTTATAGCTTAGCCTTCCGTAATAACCGATCAGCGCGTCTTCCTGAATAATATTGGCGAATCCCTGGGTGTAAGGGGGAATGTTGGCGATGCTTCTGTACTGGGGATCGGAGTAGTTAACATTGCCGCTCAGGTCTGTAGTATACCATCTGCCAAATTGTTCTGAGGCGCCTAAAAGCACATCTATATTATGATCATTGAAAAAAGTATGATTATAATTAACAGTCAGCTCCTTATTAAGATTATGGGTGCGGCCCTGTCTTTCGCCGTATCTTCCTTTTGCATTGCCATCCTGGCCGGCGTAGGGGTTACCCGGTGTTTGTGAAAACATCCATTCATCATAATTTCCCCATGATCTGCGCAGGTTAAAATAATATTCACCACCAAGGGCGCCCTTTATTTTAAGTCCCGTAAGTGGTTCTATTTGCACAAATGCATTCCCGATAATATCGTACAATTCATACTTTGTGCTGTTCAAATGCTGAAAAGCAAAAACGTTATATCTTGTTTGCTGACCCCACAACAACCGGGGATCCCCGCTAACGAAATTGTATGGCGCTCCGGGATTCAGTAAATTAGGGTCGTAATCGGGGTTTGGCTCAAAGCTGCCTGCTGTTACCGGCACAAAACCATAAGGCCCGGCGGCATCATAAAAGGGTTGAAAGGGTATGGTAGACATCATGGTGCCCAGGTCTGCCTGCGTATTGGTTAATCCTCTTTGCTGGATCAGCCTCACCGTCATGCCTGCCTCTATATATTTTGAGATGCGGGAGTCAATATTTAATGCAACCGAATACCGCTCCATATTATTGGCTTTTAACGGGCTTTCCGTTTTTTGATATCCTGCGGAGAAGTAATAATTGAAGCTTTCCGTTCCACCCGATACACGTGCATTATAATCCTGGATGGGCGCGTTTTTATTTTTTAATTCATCCACCCAGTCGTAGGTAGCTCCATTGCCAATATAGGCAGGATCGCCTTCCGTATATAATGGGCCAAATTTTTGTCCGAACGAAACTCCCGCATCGGGATTATTATTATATGCTTCCTTCACCAATCCCATATACTGCTGGGTATTCAGGAGGGGAATAGTTTTCGCTATATTTTGCATAACATAAGAAGCTGAAAATTCTATTTTGGGTTTGCCTGATTTGCCTTTTTTGGTGGTAATGAGAATTACACCATTAGAAGCGCGTACACCGTAAATAGCAGCGGCAGAGGCGTCCTTTAACACCGAAATGGATTCAATATCGGCGGCGTTTATTTTTGAAAAGATATTGATGGGGGATCTTATATCTCCTATGGCGCCTTCTGTTGCTCCTGCGCCGCCTTCGTAAATAGGAATACCGTCTACCACGTACAGGGGTTCCGCATAGCCGAATGTATTTACGCCCCTTATACGTACTTTAGGCCGGGCATTGGGCTCGCCGCCGCCCGATTCCACAAAAACCCCGGGAGCATTACCCTGGAGGGCCAATTCGGGGGTCATAGCCGTGCTTTTGGCAATGTCTTTGGAAGAAATGGTAGACAGTGCTCCGGTAACGTCTTTCTTCTTTCGCTGTCCGTAGCCTATTACCACCACTTCATCCAAACCCCTGGTGGTAGCTGTAAGCACAACGGTAATTTCCTGCTGGTTGTTTATGGCTACCCTTTCTGTAATGTATCCCACGGAAGTAAAGATCAGGACGCCATTTTCGGGTGCATTGATCACAAACTCGCCCCTGCTGTTTGTAGCGGTTTGTACGTTGCTGTTTTCCACAGCTACCGTTATGCCCTGCAGCGGTGTGTTATTGGCATCTGTAACCCTGCCTTTAACTGTAATTTGGTTCAGTACCGGCTGGCTGCTTGTAATAACAATCAGGTCATCGTCTATTTTTTTGAAAGTGAAACCGGTTTTTTCAAGGATTAATACTAAGATTTCCGGTACCGGCGTATTCTTTACGCGCACGTCTACCTTTAATTCTGATGGGAAAAAGTTGCTGGAATACACGAATTTATAATCCGTTTTGCGTTCAATCGTTCTCAACACGCTGCTGATCGTAACCTTCTTAAGGTCAAGTGTTAGTTTGGTTTCCTGCGAATAGCTGTTTGCGGAAACCTGCAGGCAGGTAGACAGCATAATGATCACAGCCAGTTTCATAAGCAATACAATTTTCGTGAGCACGGATACGCAGGCAAGCGTCCGGCTTTGTAGCCTTTTTTTCATATTTTTACCATGTTTAAGTTTACAAATGAGGTAAGCTAACCGTTATAAGAGCTTACCTCAAAAACTTTCAAAGGGGGAATGCGTCAACATTTCTCCTTTGTTCTTATACCTTCATTTTTCGCTTTTCTTAATTTTTGCTGATAATAATATTATTGTTTTCCGCTATAGTGTATTTAAAATATCTTGATAATTGCAGCGCCTGCAGCACCTGTTCTATATTTTTCTGATTAAATGTTGCCGTAAACCTGTACTCTTTTACTTTTTCATCAGTAAAGCTGATGGTAATATTATACCAGCGCTCCAGCTCTGCTGCAATGGTTTCAAAACTATTATCATTAAACGCAAGGCGATTCTCCGTCCATGATACTTCCGTTAATGTACTATCCGTTGTATTGTAAGTGAGCCCTGTTATTTTAAAATTTTCAGTAGCCGTTGCCTTATCCGTTACTTTACTATTCTTTACAGGAGGTACATCGGAGATGTTAGGCAGGATGATCTTTTCATTGGGATGCAGGTATATTTTTTTCTTTTCCTTATTCCGCACGGTCACTTCTACCGATCCTTTCAGCAGGGATGTTTCTGATGTTTTATCGCCGGGGTAAGCCCGCACATTAAAAACGGTTCCCAGCACTTTTATATCCATGGTGCTGGTATGAATGATGAAGGGTCTTCCGGTATCGCGTACCACATCAAAAAAAGCTTCGCCAACCAGGGTAAGCTCACGGCTGGCAGTATTGAAATCTCCGGCAATATGAATAGTGCTGCCTGCATTAAGCATTACTTTGCTGCCATCGGGTAGCTGAATTGATTTTCTTTCACCTGCCTTGCTTACTTCGGTGCTGTTGTACTTTAACTGTGCTTCCTGCTTATGGTTTTCAAACGGGACTTCATATTTACGGGTAGCCAAAAAAAGAATGCCGGCAATTGTTGCGGCAACAGTTGTAGCGTACAGCCACATTTTTCTGGCAGCAGGTGGCTTCCGGAAATCAGGTTGACTGGTAAGGGGTTCTGCCGTTTCATTTGAAAAATGTTCTTCAGCAATTAATTGAAAGGCTTTTCTGTCGGCAGCAAATGTTTCGCCCGTGTGACTGCCAATAAAGGAAAGATAGAGGTCTTTAGCCTGGTTAACAGTAACTGACTTATGTTGGTTTTTCTTTATCCATTCTTCCCAAAAAATAACGTCCTCCTCCTGGGTGCCCAGGCAATAGTTTTGAAATGACTCATCCAATATGAAATCTTCCGCCTCGAACGTTGTATAATTCATGAACGCTGGTTTTTACTATAGAAGCAGCGCCAACGGAATTTTACTATAAAAATGCCGTTTTTTTAAAATGAAAATTATTGGGGCAGGAAGAAGAAGAAAAGATATCCTAACAATGCATAGTCTGGTATAAGGTTCCCGGGAGGAGTAGATACTAAAATGAGCCGGAGAGATTTCAACGCCTGGTGGATGATATTGTACGCTGTTCTTTTGGTGATGTTACATTTGGCTGCAATTTCATCATAATCAAGGTCTTCAAAGAATTTCAGCTTTAGCAATTCCTTTTCTCTTTGGGTTAATTGCCCAATGGCATTCATCAGCTTTTCCTTTAGTTCCCTGTTGTGCTGCAACTGAACGATATATTCTTCATAGGGCGCTTCGGTTGTTTGGATGCTTTCACCAAACAAGCGGTTTTTTAATGACCGGTTGCCTTCCATTTTTATTTCCGCTATTAATTCGCGGCGCAAACTGGTAAGCAGGTAAGAACGCACGTTTTCTATACAAGGCAGTTTGGAACGGTTATCCCATAAACGCAATAATATTTGTGTAATGCAATCCCGGGTCATATCGCGCCGGCCGGTAAGCTTGATGCCATAGTTCATTAAGCCTATATAATGCTGGGTATATATTTCCAGGAGGGCCTGTTTGTTGCCTTTTTGCAGTTGTATCCAGCTTTGAATATGGCTTGTTTTGGCGGGCATAAGCATTGAGGAACCGCGAATTAAAAAAAACTTTATTACGGTTTTTCTGGCAGTTAAATTAAAAAACTATTCTCAAATATTATAACTTATTATTATGATGCCAATAAGAAATGAAAACCTCCGGTTCTAAACCCCGCTTACCGGAGTTGATTGTATAGGCAGGGGTACTTGTAATGTGTTGCGCTGTAAATCATATCCCATCGTCTGCACACCTGGTTCAATCAGCTACCATAACGGATCGTGTATTACTTGTGCATAAGTCTTTCTTAAATCCATATTACATAATGAGCTGTTCCCCTTCAATTAAAAATAAAAAAGCAGGGTAAAGAAAAAACCGGAACCCTTTTTACTGGTAAGTAAAAATTACGCTGATATGGCTTATAGAAATCTTGTCTTTTTATTTTTAGCTGCCGGCGCATTCTCTATATTGCTATCCGCCTGCAGACAGGAACAGAAAATGTTAAAAAAAATTCCGGCTGCCCGGTCGGGTATTCATTTTAATAACATTGTTATTGAAAATGACTCCATCAATCCCATTGATCTTGAATACCTGTACAATGGCGGTGGTGTGGCTGCAGGGGATTTTAATAACGATGGATTACCTGATTTATACTTTACCGCCAGCACCACTTTCAATAAGTTATATCTTAATGAAGGTGATCTCCGTTTCAGCGACATTACGGAAACAGCGGGTGTTGCAGGAGAGGGTATATGGAGTAACGCGGCATCTGTAGTGGATATAAATAACGACGGGTGGAAGGATATTTATGTTTGCGCAACGATTAAGAAAGACCCGATGAAAAGAAAAAATCTTTTATACATCAACCAGGGATTGAACGCGAACAATATACCCGTGTTTAAGGAAATGGCAGAAAGCTATGGGCTGGCAGATACGGCCTACGCCGTTCATGCCGCTTTTTTTGATTTCGATAATGACGGAGACCTTGATATGTATCTTGCCAATACCAGGCTTGCCGGGCGAAACAGCGCTCTTTTTTTTAATGATAATACAGGCGATACCCTTAGGGATGATTATGATAAGCTTTTTCGTAACGACTGGAACGGGGCAGTGCAGCATCCTGTATTTACAGATATTACTGCGGATGCAGGCATAGGCGCCCACGGGTTTGCACTGGGGCTGGCTGTGGCGGATATAAATAACGACGGGTGGAAGGATATTTATGTAGCCAATGATTTTCTCTCTAATGATGAATTGTATATTAACAATAAGAACGGCACATTTACCAATATGCGCGACCGGTATTTTAAGCACACCTCGCAGAATGCCATGGGAACGGATATAGCGGATATCAACAACGACGGGCTGGCAGATGTTATTACGGTTGATATGAACCCGGAAGATAATTTCAGGAAGAAAAAAAATATGGGTAGCGCTAATTATTTTTTGTATCAGCAAATGAGAAGCGGTCATTATGCGCTTCAATATGTTCGTAATACCCTGCAGCTCAACCAGGGACCTTCTATAGGCAATAATGATACGATTGGAGAACCGGTATTCAGCGAGATTGGTTTTTATGCCGGTGTGGCGGAAACAGACTGGAGCTGGAACCCCTCCTTAGCCGATTTTGACAACGACGGGTACAGGGATATCATTATCACCAACGGTTATCCGCGCGATGTTACAGACCATGATTTTAGCGCATACAGGCAAAAGGCTTCACCCTCCACCACCAGGCAGCAGCTCATTGATCAGATACCGCAAATTAAGATTGCCAATTACGTATTCCGGAATACCAATGGACTGCAATTTGAAAATGTTACCGGGCAGTGGGGCTTGGATGAACCCGGCTTTTCAAGCGGCGCGGTATATGTTGATCTCGACAGCGATGGCGACCTGGATTATGTAATAAACAATATCAATGAAAAAGCCTCGGTATATGAAAATACGCTCAACGGAAAAACACGTATAAGTGCGAATTTTTTGCAGGTGAAATTCAAAGGCGGTGAAAAGAACAGGAACGGACTGGGAGCAATAGCGGCAATTTATTATAATAACGGCCACAAACAGGTATATGAAAATACCCCTTACCGGGGCTATCTTTCCACAGTGAATGATATAGCACATTTTGGACTGGGGAAAACCGCGGTTATAGATTCACTGGTTGTTAGCTGGCCCGGCGGGTACAAACAAATCCTAAAACAAATTGCCGCAAACCAGGTGCTGGAAGTTAATATACGGGATGCAGCGCCTTATACGCCGCCGGCAGATCGCATAGCACGTGATCATTTGTTCACTGATATAACAAATGAATCAGGAATACATTATCGTCATGGTGAAGTGGATTTTGTAGATTTTAATTATCAGCGTCTGCTGCCGCATAAGCTTTCACAGTACGGCCCGCCATTAGCCGCGGGTGATGTATATGGTAACGGATTGGATGCTATTGTAATTGGCGGTAACACGGTAATGGATCCGGCAGTGCTGGCACAGCAGCCCAACGGGACATTCCTAAAACATATCCTTCCTGCCGCAACGGTCCCCGATGCAAGAAAGCCTGAAACAATGGGTATGCTTTTATTTGATGCCGATAATGATGGCGATCTGGATATATACATGGCAAGCGGCAGCAGCGAGTTTACACCCGATACTAAAAACTACCAGGATCGTTTCTATATCAACCAGGGCAACGGAAAGTTTACCATAGCGGAAGATGTTATCCCGGTCAATTATTCAAGCAAGAGTTGTGTAAAGGCGGCCGATTATGACCATGATGGTGATCTTGACCTGTTTATTGGTGGGCGGGTACTGCCCGGAAAATACCCGCAGCCGGTGAGCAGCATTATTTTGCGGAACGACTCCGGGCCTGGTACTGTTAAATTTACGGATGTAACCGGGGAGGTAGCCCATGCCCTTATTGATATCGGTTTGGTTTGCGATGCCTTATGGACAGATTTTGATAACGACGGATGGGAAGACCTGGTTATTGCCGGGGAGTGGATGCCACTGGTATTTTTAAAGAACAACCGGGGGAAATTTAAACGGTTAACGGATAGTGGCATTGAGCAGCACAAAGGCTGGTGGAGCAGCCTGGTAGCCGGCGATTTTGATAACGATGGCGATATGGATTATATGGCCGGTAACCTTGGGGAAAATTCCTTTTACCGCGCAGGTGCAGCTCATCCTGTGCGTATTTATGGAAAGGACTTTGATAAAAATGGAGGATATGATATTATTACCACTGTATATTTAAAAGATGAGCAGGGAATACGGAAAGAATTTCCTGCGCAAAACCGCGATGAAATGATGGAGCAGTTGCCGGGCTTGAAAAAGCGTTTCATTACCTATAAAAGTTTTGGAAAAGCCACTGTTCACGACATGTTTACGAAAGAAGAATTACAGGACGCCCTGGTACTGGAAGCGAATAATATGAAAAGCTGCTTTATAAAGAACATGGGCAACGGTAAATTTGAATGCCATCCGCTGCCGGCACAGGCACAACTGGCGCCCCTGTATGGTATGGTGGCGGATGATTTTAACGGCGATGGTAACCTGGATGTGGTAATGAATGGCAATGATTTTGGAACGGAAGTATCAACAGGGCGTTACGATGCATTGAACGGACTGGTGCTGCTGGGTGATGGCAATGGGAATTTCAGCGCCCAAACCATACTGCAAAGCGGTATTTTTATTCCGGGTGATGGTAAGGCCCTGGTTCGCCTGAGGCAGGCCGGTAGCCATTACCTGCTTGCCGCCTCTCAAAACCAAAACCTGTTAAAAATTTTCAGGCAAAAGAAAGATAACCGCCTGATCGCTTTGCAGCCAGGCGAGCTGTATGTCATTGTTCATCTCAAAAACGGCAAAAGCCGCAAAGTGGAATTTTCGTATGGCGATTCTTTTCTTTCCCAGTCTGCACGGTTCATTGCCATGAATGAAGCCATGGAAAGTATAGCATTTTTTGATCGGGAAGGGCAATGCAGGCTGATTCAATAACGCGCCTCTCAGGCACAAAGCACCAAAAGACAAATCACAAAAAACAAACTTGCCTACCGGCATGCAGGCCTGTCCGCCGGGGCGGATAAAATTCAAATCCGAAGCCGGAAACCCGAAATCCGAAGCGAAATACCACAAACGATAAACCACAAACAATAAACGATAAACTCAACATTGAAACGGATTCTCCCTGCACCCTGCACCCTGCAACATGAAACATGTTATTGCGTAAATTGCATCATAAATAATTACAATTATGCTTGAATGGCTTAAACAACCCTGGCCATGGTATGTAGCCGGACCCCTGATAGGACTGACGGTACCCGCTTTGCTGCTGCTTGGCAACAAAACCTTCGGTATATCTTCCTCCCTGCGGCATATCTGCGCCATTTGCATTCCCGCCAAAATTCCGTTTTTCAGGTACGACTGGAAGAAGGAGGCCTGGAACCTGTTTTTTGTAGGTGGTATTTTACTCGGAGGTATAGTGGCGGCACAATGGCTGGCCAACCCTGCGCCGGTACAGGTGCACCCTCATCTGGCGGAAGAACTGGCGGCTTATGGCGTAACGGATTATAACGGGATTGTACCCCCTGATCTTTTTTCCTGGCAGGAATTATTTACCCTGCGCGGCTTTATTATGATTGTTGTTGGCGGTTTTATGGTGGGCTTTGGTACACGTTATGCCGGGGGCTGCACCAGCGGCCATGCTATTATGGGGCTGAGCAACCTGCAATGGCCCTCGCTCGTAGCTACCTGTTGCTTTATGACAGGCGGCTTTGTGATGACCTGGCTTATTCTTCCCTATATTTTGCAGTTATAATAAACTACAAACCAAAAACTATAAACTACAAACTACAAACTCAGATATGCTGGTTAAAGAAAAGAAAGCTGAAACCTCCGCTTTAAAAATAGATTTGGGAAACACAGATTATGAAGTGCGTTCGCAAAATGCCATGTGCGTAAATGAAAGCACTCTCGACAGGCCGCTTGTTTCTAATGTTAAGTATGGCTTACTGGGCATTTTTTTCGGGATCGTATTTGTGAAAGCCGAAATCGTTTCCTGGTTCAGGATACAGGAAATGTTTAAGCTGCAAAGCTTTCACATGTATGGCGTTATTGGCTCGGCGGTGGTAATAGGTATGATCAGTGTGGCGCTGATCAAAAAATACAATGCCAGGTCAATAGAAGGAGAAAAAATTCACTTAGAGCCCAAGCGCTTTCATAAAGGGCAAATTTATGGCGGGCTGATCTTCGGATTAGGCTGGGCTGTTACCGGCGCCTGCCCCGGACCCCTGTATGCGCAAATTGGAACCGGGGCTACCGTAATTATAATAACCTTATTAAGCGCAGTGGCCGGAACCTGGGTATATGGCCGTTTTATGAACAGGTTGCCACATTAAACCACATAAACAATAACAAACGGGTTTTCATTTCCGAATATCCAAAATTCAGTTTATTATTTCCTGAAGCCAATCCTTTCCCGTTTGCTGAAGTCCTCCTCCTGTTCTTTTTTGTTCAGAAGGAAATGAAGTGCCTGGTATATATCTTTAAACTTTTTGTTGCTGCTTTGCTCTATCTCAGCCAGCTTTTCGGCCAGTTCTTTATACTGGTGCGCCATTTGCCGCAAAGCTATGAACGCCCGTACAATAGCTACATTGATTTTCACGGCTGTATCACTTTTCAGCACACTTGCCAGCATAGTAACGCCGTGTTCAGTAAATGCATTGGGCAGATATCGCCTTCCTCCCCGGTTTGAGGTCACAATTTGTGACCTCAAACCGTTCCATTCAGTTGGGGTGAGTTGAAACATAAAATCGGGTGGGAATCTTCCGGGATTGCGCCTGACAGACTGATTAAGAACTTTAGTTTCTATTCCATACAGGTTCGCCAGGTCAAAATCGAGCATTACTTTTTCACCTCTTATTTCATATATCTTTTGCTGGATGATGGTGATATCCATAGTGTGTTTTTCAGGTTGAGCAATAATTACTTATCTAAAAATAATAAAATATATAATTACGGGTAAACTAAAAAAGGGAAGTGAAGATTTACCCGTGTAAACCTCCTGAAATGACCCCCTGCAGGCGGCAGCTTGCGGCACCCTGAAACATTTTTTAATTTTCTTTCCCAACTATTTGGCAATAAACAATAAGGCACATACCTTTGCACTCCCAAAATCAAAACGGGTAGTTTACGGTATGTCTCAAAGAATCAGAATAAAATTACAGAGCTACGATCACAATCTGGTAGATAAATCTGCCGAAAAGATCGTTAAAACTGTGCGCAGTACCGGTGCTGTGGTAACAGGACCTATTCCTTTACCTACACACAAAAAAATATTTACGGTATTGCGTTCGCCTCATGTAAACAAGAAGAGTCGTGAACAGTTCCAGCTTTCCACGCATAAGCGTTTGCTGGATATTTACACTTCCTCTTCCCGTACCGTGGATGCGCTGAGCAAGTTAGACCTGCCCAGTGGTGTGGATGTAGAGATCAAAGCGTAATTTTTGATCATCCCCCGCAAAGGCGGGAGAAAAATGAAGCAACTTAGTTCTTACTATATATTCCATCTGCCAATTGCGGGAAACCAAAAAAAAGCAGCGCTGGATTGCCGGAAGCAAAAGGGGTAAAGCCCGTTTGGTCATAACCAGCTTATGATTTCCGGTTTTTGGAGAATTAAATATGAACTAGCCCTTCGAGGTTAGTTTACCGCTGGTACTTCCTCTTTCACAAGTGGGAAATACGGGAAAAGGTCGGCGGCAAACGGGGATTGAAGCATTGGATATTATACGATCCGGTCTGTCTCTTTAACCTAACGGGTATAAAAACAAAACAATGAAAGGTATTATTGGTAAAAAAATCGGGATGACCAGCATCTTCAATCCTGCCGACGGCACGCAAACTGCCGTTACTATTATTGAAGCTGGTCCCTGCGTGGTTACGCAGGTTAAAACAAAAGAAACCGACGGCTACAGTTCAGTTCAGTTGGGTTTTGGCGATAAAACGGAAAAGCATACTATAAAAGCAGAAGCTGGTCACTACGCCAAATCAAATACTCCCGCTAAAAAGTTCGTAAAAGAATTCCGCGATTTTTCTATTGAAAAAAATATTGGTGAAACGGTTACGCTCGACATTTTCGCCGAAGGCGATAAAGTGGAAGTAATAGGCACCACAAAAGGTAAAGGTTTCCAGGGTGTGGTTAAACGTCACGGATTTCATGGCGTAGGTGAACAATCGCACGGGCAGCACGACCGACAGAGAGCACCTGGTTCCATTGGTAACTCTTCCGATGCATCGCGCGTATTTAAAGGTATGCGTATGGCAGGCCGTATGGGGGGCGACAGGGTGAAAGTGAAAGGATTAAAAGTGGTGAAAATGTTCCCCGATAAAAACTACCTGCTGGTAAGCGGAGCTGTTCCGGGGTATAATGGTTCAATTGTATTAATTCAAAAGTAAAGTCACTGCCGGTACACAGGTAACTGTGTACCGGCAAAATATTTTATACAATGCAAGTAGATATTTTAAATAAAGCAGGTGAGAAAACAGGCCGCACAGCAGAACTGCCTGATGAAATTTTTGGAATTGAGCCAAACGATCATGTCATCTACCTCGCTGTAAAGCAGTTCCTGGCCGCACAGCGCCAGGGAACGCACAAGGTTAAAACCCGTGCCGAAGTTAAAGGATCCAGCCGCAAGCTGCATCGTCAGAAAGGTACAGGCGGCGCACGTAAAGGCAATATCCGCAACCCTTTATATAAAGGTGGCGGTACCATATTCGGACCCAAGCCACATGGCTACGACATTAAGCTGAACCGTAAAGTAAAAGACCTGGCTAAAATATCGGCCCTTTCTTATAAGGCAAAAGAAAATGCCATTGTAGTTATTGAAGATTTTGCTTTAGATACACCTAAAACCAAAGCAGCAGCCGGTGTAATTAAAAGTCTTAATCTGGATAAGAAAAGGACCTTATTCGTATTACCCGGTTATAATGAGAATGTACAGTTAAGCTTTCGTAATATGCCTACGGTGTTAGGCGTGTTGCTGGCTGATATAAATACGTATGATATTGTGAACAGTGATGTGCTGGTGCTTACAGAAAATGCGGCTAAAATATTTTCTGAAGAGGAAGCAGCAGTAGCAGAAGCATAAGCATAAGAGAAATTTTGAAAAGCTGGTTAAGATCAAAGGAGTAGATGAATTTTCAAATTTTCAAATTTTCAAATTTTCAAATTAACAAAGATGAAACTTGCAGATGTACTTGTTAAGCCGATCATAAGCGAAAAAAGCAATAAGCTTACTGAAAAAAGGAATATATACGCTTTTAAGGTAGGACGCAGGGCTAATAAACTTGAAATAAAAAAGGCAGTGGAAGAATTTTATGGCATCAGCGTGACCAATGTAAATACGGTTGTTGTTCCAAGTAAAAGCAAATCGAGATTTACGAAGGCAGGTGTTATTTCGGGACGCAAGCCTGCTTACAAAAAGGCATATGTAACAGTGGCCGAAGGAGAAAATATTGATCTGTACAGTACATTATAGGTCAAACGGATATTACATTATTAAAGCTGGCGAAGCTGAAAAGTTCGCGATAAAAAGAAATAACAATGGCAGTAAGAAAATACAAACCAATGACAGCGGGCACCCGCTGGAGAATTGGGAACGGATATGCCGAAATTACTACAGATACACCTGAAAAAAGTTTGCTGGAAGCAAAATCAAGAACAGGAGGACGTAATTTCCAGGGACGCCGCGCCATGCGCTATATTGGTGGCGGACACAAGCAGAAATACCGTATCGTAGATTTTAAGAGAGATAAAAAGGATATCAAAGCAACTGTGGCGTCTGTTGAGTACGATCCTAACCGTACTGCTTTTATTGCCCTGCTGCATTATGCCGACGGCGAAAAAAGATACATCATTGCACCGCAGGGATTGCAGGTGGGTGCTGTGATCATAAGCGGCGACAGTGTAGCGCCCGAGGTAGGAAATGCATTGCAGTTGAAGTATATGCCCCTGGGTACAAACGTACATAATATTGAACTGCAACCCGGACAGGGAGGGAAGCTGGTACGCAGCGCCGGATCTTCTGCGCAACTGAGCAATAAGGAAGAAAAATACGGCGTGTTAAAAATGCCCAGTGGCGAGCTCAGGAAGATACTGATCAATTGTTATGCAACCGTAGGTGTGGTAAGCAACAGTGATCATAGCCAGGAAAGAGCCGGTAAGGCAGGTGTAAACCGCTGGAAAGGCGTTCGTCCGCGTGTACGTGGTGTGGCTATGAACCCTGTAGATCACCCGATGGGTGGTGGTGAAGGAAGAGCGTCCGGAGGGCATCCGAGATCAAGAACCGGTAAATATGCCAAAGGATTGAAAACCCGCAAGCAAAAAGGTTCAGATAAGCTGATCATTCAGCGTAAAAACGGAAAGAAGCTGGCGAAATAAGTGATAAGATAAATCAGAAATCAACAAATCTAAAATCTGAAATATAGATTATGGGTCGTTCAATTAAAAAAGGTCCTTATGTAGCAGATTACCTCGAAAAAAAGGTACTGGCTATGAACGAGGGCACAGCTAAAAAAGGTGTAATCAAAACCTGGAGTCGGCGTTCCACTATTACCCCCGATTTTGTGGGCAATACTTTTGCGGTGCATAATGGCAACAAGTTCATACCCGTGTATGTAACGGAGTATATGGTGGGTCATAAGTTAGGTGAATTTGCGCCTACCAGGAACTTTAAAGGACACTCAAGCAAAAAAATAGCGTAAATAATAGTTCCCTCTTATGGGAACCCGAAAACATAAAAAATGGAAGCAGTAGCTAAACTCAAAAACTATCCTACATCGCCACGCAAAATGCGTTTGCTGGCTGATGTTATACGTGGTATGGATGTAGAGAAGGCTTTGGCAATATTGGAGCATCATCCGCAGCATTCTTCAACCCCTCTTTATAAATTATTGAGGAGCGCCGTAAGCAATTGGGAGCAAAAAAATGAAGGCACCAGCGCGGCAGACAGCAACCTGTTAGTAAAAACGATTTTTGTGGATGGCGGAAGAGTGCTCAAAAGAATGCTGCCGGCGCCCCAGGGAAGAGCTTACCGGGTACGCAAACGCAGCAATCATGTAACCGTGATTGTAGACCAGAAATAAAAATGAAAATTTTCAAATTATAAACATGGGTCAAAAAGCAAATCCAATTGGTAACAGGTTAGGGATCATCCGTGGCTGGGAAAGCAACTGGTATGGTAACAAGAGGGATTATTCCAAAAAGCTTATAGAAGACAACCGGATCAGAACCTACCTTAATGCCCGTATCAATAAAGGTGGTATTTCTAAAATTGTGATTGAACGTACGCTTAACAAGCTTATCGTTACTATACATACTTCCAAGCCCGGTATTATCATTGGTAAAGGTGGCGGCGAAGTAGACCATATTAAGGAAGAGTTGAAAAAACTGACCGGCAAGGAGGATGTGCAGATCAACATTCTGCAGGTGCGTCGCCCTGAACTGGATGCCAATATAGTGGGCGATACCATTGCACGGCAAATAGAAAACCGTATCAACTATAAACGTGCTATTAAGTTATCCATCGCTTCAGCGCTTCGCATGGGCGCCGAAGGTATTAAGGTAAAGGTGAGCGGACGGTTGGGCGGTGCTGAAATTGCCCGTACGGAAGAAATTAAGCAGGGACGCGTTCCATTACACACTTTCCGTATGGAAATTGATTATGCCAACGTGTTTGCCTTAACCGTATATGGAAAAATAGGCATCAAAGTTTGGATCTGTAAAGGTGAAGTATTAACAAAACGCGATCTTAACCCGAATATCATTGACGGAAAAAGTGAAGTGGGAGTTGGCGACAACAGGCGCGATGACAGAAGAAGTGGCGGCGGCGGAGATAGAAGAGGAGGAGGCGACAGGCGCGATGACAGAAGAGGTGGCGGCGGAGACAGACGCGGTGGCGGAAGAGGCGACAGGAGATAGATGCAGGGAGGAAAGGTATAGGGTAGAGAGGCATAAGGAAAATCAAGTAAATATTCAAAATTTTCAAATTGTAATATAATGTTACAGCCGAAGAGAACAAAACACAGAAAAGCGCAGAAAGGACGGATCAGGCAGGTGGCGAAGCGGGGAGCAACCATATCTTTTGGTTCATTTGCACTGAAAGCACTGGAACCCATCTGGCTCAATAACCGCCAGATAGAATCTGCCCGCCAGGCCATGACACGTGCCATGAAGCGTGAAGGGAATGTGTGGATACGTATTTTCCCCGACAAGCCTATTACGCGTAAGCCTGCGGAAGTGAGGATGGGTAAAGGTAAAGGTAACCCTGAGTTTTGGGCAGCAGTGGTGGAACCGGGCCGTATCATTTTTGAGGCCGATGGCGTTCCGGTTCAGGTGGCAAAAGAGGCAATGGAACTGGCTGCCGCAAAATTGCCGATCAAAACCCAGTTTATTATCCGTCGTGACTATGCCGGACAATAAACGCAGCAGCTAAAGTTTTAAATATTCAAACCGAATAGCAATGTCAAAGAAAGTTGATTTTTTAAATAGCCTGGAAACGATGAGTGAAGCGGATTTGCAGGCGCGTATCAGTGAAGATGAGATACGCCTGAAGAAATTGAAATTCGCTCATGCTACTTCTCCCCTGGAGAATCCCATGACCATACAATCGGTTAGAAGGGATATTGCAAGGTTAAGAACTGAATTAAAGAAAAAAGCTAAAAGCTAAATAAGATGGCTGAAAGAAATTTGCGTAAAACAAAGATTGGGGTGGTAACCAGTAACAGGATGGAAAAAACAGTTACGGTTGAAATTGAAAGAAAGGTAAAACACCCCATCTATGGTAAGTTTGTAAAGAAAACCACCAAATTCCATGCTCATGATGAAAAGAACGAGTGCGGTATTGGCGATACGGTGAAGATCATGGAAGCCCGTCCGCTGAGTAAAACAAAGCACTGGCGCCTGGTTGAGGTGGTAGAAAAGGCGAAGTAATATATTTCTGATTTGAGATTTCTGATTTGAGACCTGCCGGCCGGCAGGAAGGTTTGAGATGCTTTGATTTTATCATCATCTCAACATCGTACCAAATTTCAAATTTCAAATATCAAATTTCAAATAACTAAAAAGATGATTCAGCAAGA
>NZ_DAOMQT010000010.1:0-125590 GCF_035445465.1 Agriterribacter sp. | reverse complement strand
CATAGCCAATCCCACTGGATCCACCAGTTAGAAATAAAACCTTATCTTTTAATAGCATCTATTTAATTTAAATTATCTTCAACGATAGGACAAAATACCAGTTTTGCCTGCTGAAAAAAAATGGAGTATATCAGTACTTTGATAGATAATCCTATTATAATTATGAAAGGAGAAAAAAACAGATACAAGGGGTTAACCACAAGAAGGCGTGATGGCTTCATGGGTGAAAAGCAAATCATATTACCTGTAAAGCTTTTGAAAGAACGAATTGAGGATGATCCCTTACTTAATAGTCTTTATATAACACTTATAGGCTATTTTCCCAAAGCCTCTTTTCATTACCGGGAAAGGAGATGGGGTTGCCGGGACAATATTTTATTCTACTGTGTGAATGGAAAAGGCTGGTATGAAAACAAATCGGGCTATTGTGAAATTAAGGCAAATGAATTTGTAATCCTGCCCGCTACCGATAAATACCTTCGTTATGGCGCACATGCGGAAGACCCCTGGTCTTTATACTGGGTGCATTTTTGCGGAACCAAAATCCCGCACTTCAATCAAATTTATAATCTTGAGCAATTCCTGACGCCAACTGTTCTCCGTCCGGACGAAAGAAGAATTGGTTTATGGGAAGAAATGTACAATACGCTTGAAATGGGATACAGCCTGGATAACCTGAGCTACGCCAATTTTTGTTTGTACCATTTCGTGGCTTCTTTCATATTCAGGAACCATAACTTCTCCAGCTTTGAGAAAAAAGATGATAATATTATTACACAAGCTATTCTGTTTATGCGTGAAAACCTGAACAAAAAACTTTGGATAGATGAAATAGCCGGTAAATTTTCTTATTCAGCATCCCATTTTTCAAATCTTTTTCGTAAACAGACAGGGTTTGCCCCTTTGGATTATTTTATTAACCTTAAAATTCAGAAAGCTTGTCAGTTACTGGACCTTACCGAGATGAAAATAAAAGATGTGGCAGCATTTATTGGATATGAAGATCCCTATTTCTTTAACCGCATTTTTAATAAAATTATTGGCATGTCGCCGTCTGAATACCGCCGGACCAATAAAAATTGATTTGCTTTGTTCATCAATCGACATTCGATAGGAGGGGGACAGGGGAATTCTGCCGGGCAATAATAGAATTATCCAGTATTTAAGGCGAATATTCTATTTTTTAAAGATTAATAAAAGCAGACTTTTAAGCCACAACGGCTTATTGTTATGGAGGATTCAACAGCAAGAACCAATATTCTAAGTAAAATTAGTCAGGCTTTATCAAATCCCACTTCCGTGCCCTATCCTGGTGCAGATATAGCTGAACCTTTCATTAGACCTGGGCAGGAGTCATTGATTGAATTATTCGAGAGAAAATTTACAGGTTTGCTGGGAAAATTTTTTTTATTCGGCACTCCCGCTGAGCTTAGTAATAAATTACGTGAATTAATAATAGAAAATAGATGGACGCATATTTGCTGTAAAGATAGTGCGTTGAACCGGCTTCTGGGAGATGCAAACGGGCCCTTTATTCGCTCTGGTACTTTACAAAATGTTGATGCAGCTATCACAGATTGTATGCACCTGGTAGCCAGTACCGGAACAATCCTGTTGGGCTCCGACCAGTCTTCAGGAAGGGCTTTACCCGTATATGCACCCGTCCATATTGTAATTGCTTTTGCCCGCCAACTGGTTTTTGATTTAAGGGAAAGTATTGAATCTGTTATGTTAAACGGGGCCGGTCATTTACCTTCCTCACTTGTATTTGCTTCCGGACCGAGCCGTACCGGAGATATTGAAAAAACATTGGTAGTGGGCGTACATGGTCCCGGGGAAGTTTATGTGTTGATGTTATCATAGCGTTTCGAATCTATTGCTATAGGTTTTGCAGTAGATAATTTTACTCCTAATATTTGAATTTTAAAACCGTTGTTGCTGCCTTTATTTTTCACAGATGATTGTCCGGAACAGTCCAGGTTTTTACCTGTCTTGATGGTGGCCAGTTGTTAAATACCGGCGGACCAGATGCCTTTTTACTGATGCATTTTTTCCCCTTTGATAAATCATTTGGCGCTTTTACATCTACCCTTTAGATGAAGTATTTTTTAATGCTGTTTTTGCGATGATGGTTGAGGCTTTGTCAGGTAATGCAGAGACTTTTTATTATATATGCAGGGATCGCTTTCCTTCTTTTGTAAATAATTGAATAATCCAGTAATATAAGCAGATATTCTATTGATGCCTATTGTTAAGTTTAGCAACTTTACTTCCTGTTATACCGCGGTATTATACAATAGCAGATGCTTGTTCAACGATTTGCATTCTTCAGTTTATATGAAGTTTACACCAGCGTCATTATTTCTATTGCAAAGGGTTTGAGAGGATATCTGTAGCTGCACTATGAAATATTTTCCAGGAAGCTAAGACTTTTTTATCTGTCAGAATATAAGGATATATTCTGTGAGGTAACTATTTTATAAACTATAAACGAAAACTTAACTGCGTATGGAAAAGTTACATATTTCCCTGCCCGTTAAACAAACCTGCCGGTTATGCACAGGAATGATGGGCAGACTTGTTTGGGGTGTTGCCCGGGAATCTAAAGTCTTATTTGCAATAGTTTTTATTGCATTGCCATCTTTATTATCATTACCGCTTAAAGCCGCCCCATTTTTTTACGGTGATAATACAGCATCAAAATTATTTAATGAAAGAACAACCTTTCAGGACAGAGTGGTTAAAGGTATAGTTACTAATGATGGAGGTGAAGTCCTGGGCGGCGTAACCGTACAATTGAAAGGCAGTAATACTATTGTCACTACCGCGCAGGATGGTTCTTTTTCCATAAGTGTACCGGACGGTGCAGCTACGCTTATTTTTTCCTATATCGGTATGCAATCCCAGGAGGTAAACATAAGGGATAACAGCCCCATTAGGATTGCACTAAAGGTTGAGGATAATACGCTTTCCGATGTTGTAGTGGTGGGTTATGGTACACAAAAGAAGATCAACCTTACGGGTTCTGTTGCTACGGTAGGATCCAAAACTTTGTTGGAACGTCCTGCCACCAATGCTGCAAACCTGCTTCAGGGAAGGATTACAGGGTTGCACGTAATCCAACCAACGGCATCACCCGGACGGGATGATCCCCAATTTCAGATAAGAGGCTTGGGTTCTTTTGGAGCATCTTCCAGTCCATTGATACTTGTAGACGGTATTGTTGGTTCCATCACCAATCTTAATCCCAATGATATTGAAAGTGTTTCGGTACTTAAGGATGCGGCATCGGCAGCTATTTATGGTTCAAGGGCTGCTAATGGTGTGATACTCGTAACTACTAAAGGAGGAAAAAAAGGAACGCCTCTCCTAGAATATCGTTTGGATGTGGGTTCGCATTCAGCAACCAGGCTTCCCGATTTTATTTACGACTCCGGGGAGTACATGACCATGTACAATGCTGCGAAAGAAAGGGTTGGACAGCCCGCCCTGTTTACACAGGATCAGATCGATGCCTATAGAAACCCTAGCGACCCGGCCCAATACCCTAACTTTAACTGGACGGATCATTATTTTAACCCGGCAGCCGTCGTAAACCACAACCTCCGCTTCTCGGGAGGTAGCGATCGTACGAGGTACAGCATTTCTTTGGGGTATCTTGACCAGGACGGCGTATTGCCCTCCTTCAACTACAAGCGGTATAACGCCATCCTCAACCTGAACTCCCAGCTCAATAAACGAATCAGGGTCGGAACGATCGTCAACATGACTAAGAAAAGAATAGCGGAGCCAAGAAGCGTAAACAGTGATGTGGTTTTGCTGGTGTACAAGGGAGCACCCAACTATACACCCTTTCTACCGGATGGAAGCGGAAGGATCACACGCTACGCGTATCCTCAGGCAGGACATAACAGAAGCCCCGAAACCGACCTCCATCCCGGCAATTATCAACATACCAGCTCCCACGCTATCAACGCTCAGGCCTATATGGACGTACAACTGTTAAAAGGTCTTGTTTGGCAGGTAAAGGGCGGCTTCAACTACAATGGCGAAACCTACAAGAGCCATCAGCAGGTCGTACCGCAATATGAATTTTTCAAGCGTCCCGGAGCAGATGATTTTGCCTACGTGGATGATGGAGGAAAAAGCGGAGGTGTTACCGACAGGTACTCCCAGAATTTGCTTCCATCACTTTATTCAACCCTTACCTACGATAAAACCTTTGGTAAATATCATACCCTTAAAGTATTGGGGGGCTATGAGCAGCAGTCATTTAAAACACAGTTCCTGCAAGGTGCCCGGCTTAGTTTTCCAACACCCGGATTGGCGGAAATCAATGCAGGATCTCCTGTAGGTCAAAGTCTTTCAGGTACATCAACAGAATGGGCACTGCGTTCTTATTTTGGCCGTGTGAATTATGATTATATGGGCAAATACCTGCTGGAGGCCAATATCCGTTATGATGGAAGTTCACGTATAGCCGAAGATAACCGATGGGGTGCTTTTCCTTCCCTATCTGCGGGATGGAGAATATCAAAAGAAAATTTTATTCAGAACAATGTAAGCTGGATAGATGATCTGAAACTGAGGGCTTCATTAGGAACACTGGGTAACCAGGAAATAGGTTTGTATCCTTACCAGGATATCCTGAACCTTTCTGAATATCCTTATGGATCTACATTACAGGCTTCTACCATAATTACCCGTTTAACAGATAAGAATATTAAATGGGAATCAACACGGGTATTGAACTTTGGTGTTGATCTTGATATCTATAAAGGACTGTTCGGGGTTACATTCGACTGGTTTAAAAAGAATACATACGATATTCTTACTACACAACCGGTGCCCGGAAGCCTTGGATTAAGTGGTCCGGTTACCAACGATGGAAAACTGCAGAATATCGGATGGGAAGCACAACTCCGGCATGCCAACCAGGTTGGAGACTTTAGCTATAGTGCATATTTCCTCTTTTCTACCTTTAAAAATAAACTACTTAAAATACGCACACCTACCAAAGGGGTAAATGAGGTAGGACTGCCGTATGGCTCCTATTATATGTATGAATGGATAGGTATTTTTCAAAGCCAGGATGATATTGATAAATCTCCTGATCAGCCTTTTTTTCCACCAAGACCAGGCGATCTTAAAATTAAGGACCAGAATGGCGATGATGTTGTGAATGCAGAAGACAGGAAAACAGTAAAAGGTATTTTTCCAGACTTCACCTATTCCTTCGGCTTCACCGCTGCATGGAAAGGTTTTGCACTCTCTGCTTTTTTCCAGGGCACACAGGGTAACAAAATGCCATTGAACGGATGGGGCATTGATCCTTTTATTCAGGGTACGCCGCCAACAGCAAAATTCCGGGATGCCTGGAGCCCAACCAACCCGAGCAATACGGTTCCCGCAATCTATGAATCCTGGACTTATGGCGGTGTTTCTGCATATCCATCCACCTATTATTTACAGGATGCCTCTTACCTGCGTTTGAAAAATGTAAATCTTTCTTATGCGCTGCCCAAAAGCGTAGCAGATAAGATATGGTCTAAGGGACTAACGGTATATGTCTCCGGAGATAACCTGCTCACCTTTACAAAGTTCGAAGGAGCAGACCCGGAAACACTATCCAGAACGGGCAGCACGATCAGCGGGTGGGGCCGGTACGCACAGTTCCCCCAGGTAAGAATATTGAATTTCGGAATCGATGTTAAATTATAGAACACTAAAAATATCAAATCCATGAGAGTTTTCAGAAAATTAAGGGTAGCCGGTTTGACTGCGATTATGCTATCCTCATTGTCATGCAGTGATAACCTGCTGGATCGACATCCGCTTGACCAGATTGCAAGCGGCAATTTCTGGCAGACGGAAGACGATGTAAAAATGGCACTTGCAGGCTGCTATAGGCAGCTTCAATCAGACTTCCTAAGCTATAGGAGGATATGGCTGGACTGTCTTTCTGATAATGCATATGCAAAGTCGCCTTATTTTAATATGCAACAGATGATTTTGGGTGTTACAAGTCCTACTTCAGGAGGGGCGGTAACCATGGCTTATAATACTCCCTACAGGGGAATAGCAAACTGTAATTACTTTCTTGCCAATATTGATAACGTTCCTATTGATGAGGCAAAGAAAACAGTCTATAAAGGAGAGGTCAGATTTTTGAGAGCGTTGATGTATTTTGACCTTGTAGACTTTTTTGGAGATGTTATACTGTACAGGGAAAGACCAGAAAGCGCAGAAGCTGCTAAAATCGAGAAAAGCCCTAAATCTGAGGTGCTTGCTTATATTCATGAAGACCTTGATGTGGCAATCAATTCGCTACCTGACGCAGTCTATGCTGGACATGCAGTTAAAGGCAGTGCCACTGCTTTTAAAGCAAGAGTACTCCTATATGAGCAGAAATGGCAGGAAGCAGCTTCGTACGCACTCCAGACTATGCAGTCCGGCAAATTTGCTATAGCTGATGATTACCTAGGAATATTTTTAACGGCTACCCAGGGCGGCAATCCAGAAATTATATTCTCTACACAATACCTTAGCCCTACCAATCCTACGGAATTTACAGAAAGCATGGATGTCAAGATCGGTTGGTATAGTGCCATCAATCCCTATCAGGATCTGGTTGATGAATTTGAATGTGTTGATGGATTGCCTATATCAGAATCTCCACTATATGATCCGGTGACGCCATTTGCCAGTCGCGACCCACGATTAATATTGAATATGCGTCGAGAAGCCGAAGAGAGTTGGCCACAACCCTCCCTTCCCGGACTAACAGGATATGTAATGAGAAAATATGCTGATTTTTCACATGCTCCTTTTAGTTATGCTAAAACAGATTCCGATCAGGACATGGTTTGGATAAGGTATGCAGATGTTTTGCTGATGTATGCCGAAGCAAAGAATGAAGCCAGCGGCCCGGAGGCAAGTATATATGATGCGCTCGATGAAATCCGTTCCAGACCTGGAGTAAATATGCCTCCTGTTGACAGGGTAAAGTATAGCACAAAAGAATCACTTCGTGATTTTATAAGACATGAACGTCGCGTAGAACTCGCTTTGGAAGGACTGCGTTATTTTGACATCAAAAGATGGAAAATTGCACATACGAAACTTCCAACTATCAAAAATCCGGGTGGAGTAAATCTGGTATTTGAGCAGAAACATTACTTGTTTCCTTTTCCCCAGGCAGAGTTGGATAATAATCCTGAGTTGAAACAGAATGATGGGTATTAATATACGTAAGTTAATATTAATTAAAATGGAATGCACCCAACATTTCTTTCAGGTTTTTGTTTCATAGTTGGTTAGTCCTCACTTCGTCCGAAGAACGACCTTTGGTCATTTGGACGAAGTGACCTCTCCCTGTCTGCATCTGCTGAATAGGAATTAGCGCAAAGCTTTGAATTTTTCTCATCGTAGGTAAATGCACTAAAAATGAGAAATTGATGCTAATTGGAAATAGGGTTATTATTATATAATAAATGGGCTTAGGCAAAATTAATCATCTTACTTCTTCCAAAAGATCCATGAAAAAAATACAATTCCTAAAAAAGAATTATCATGAAAAAAATTATTGATACTTGGCTATATGTAGTGCTTGGTATTGGATTGGTCTGTATAGTCGAGTATCCTCTGATTAAAAGAGGAAATATACCAGAATCCCTCATCGGTAAATGTGGATTCTCTGACTTCAAATTGAATACTTTCGACTTTCTTTCCTGGCTGGATAAAGCAACCAATGAAAAAGAAAATGGTAGTACAAATAACCACCGTGATCCTTGCCCTTTTAGTGTTATCATTTTTCCTGACACGCAAATTTATTCGAAAGATTCTCGAACATGGAGAAAGTCGAGCAGGAAAGAAATTTTTACTGCAATGACCGGATGGGTAAAAGAGCGTGCAAAAGTAGATAATATTAAATTCTTACTTCATATGGGAGATGTTGTAAACGATGATGATGAAATATACCAATGGGAAAATGCAAACAATGCTTTAAGCATTTTAGATGATGCTGTACCATATGTTATAGCTGTTGGAAACCATGATATGGTAGCTGGTAACCCTAAATGGATACCGGATAGTTCTAGAAATACAACAAATTTTAATCATTTTTTTCCCTTTAGCCGGTTTGAAACTCAAAAATGGTATGGGGGAAGAATGGCAGATGATTATGATAATTCTTTCCATTTTTTTGAAGAAGGGGGATTAGAGTTTATTATTATCAGTTTGGCTGTAGCACCGACAGATGAGATGTTGAATTGGGCAGAGAGCATATTAAAGCAATATGCATCTAAAAGAGCTATTATTATTACGCACAGTTATATGTTAGCTGATGATAGAAGGGATTATCCGGGTGGATTTGGGTACTTACCCGCAAATGGAAATACAGGAGAGGAAATATGGAATAAATTAATTAAGAAACATGCTAATATTTCTTTGGTTTTAAGCGGACACGTGACCAATGACAATACGCACAAGGGCTTAATGATAAGTAGAGGTGATAATGGAAATCAGGTAATTCAACTTTTAAGCGGGGAGGGTCATGATGGCTGGCTAAGGATACTTCAATTTATTCCTTCAAAAAATAAGATAAAAGTGCAAAGTTATTCACCCTGGCATCCTAAAAGTACCGATGAACAATATCTGCAATATCCTTTTTCGCTGCCCGGTTATAATACAGATTCACTACATCAGTATGAATTAGCATATAACATGAATAGCGAATAATAGAGAGTATCAATTTATAATTTAAGTATAAAATAGCATGTATTATACTAGAATTTTGATTCTGAAGATTAGTTCTTCTGTGCTTTTCCTGATGCTTATTTTTACTTCGGTTAAGGGGCAACAGAAAGTATCCAAACCTCCTAATATTATCATATTTATGATAGACGATATGGGATGGCAGGATACGTCTGTTCCCTTTGGGGATAGTGTAACATCTTTCAATAGGTTATACCACACCCCTAATATGGAGCGCCTTGCTAGAGAAGGGATAAAGCTTACAAATGCCTATGCTAACTCCGTTTGTACACCCACAAGAGTTGCCTTAATGACCGGGATGAATGCCGCCCAAAGCCGTATTACGAGTTGGACAACTATCCAAAAGGGCCAAACATCCGATGTTATTGATAGTACATTTCTGCCAATTGATTGGAATTTTGACGGCTTGAGCACTGATAAGAAAGTATCAGGTACGGCTTATGCAACTCCGCTACCTCAATTACTCAAACAAGAGAGGTATTATACCATTCACATTGGTAAAGCTCACTGGGGATCAACAGGTACATCTGGATCAAATCCCCATAATCTCGGGTTTGTCGTTAATAAAGGAGGACACGCTGCAGGCCATCCACAAAGTTATTTGGGCGAAGAGAATTTTGGTAAGTTGGAGGGGCGCACCAGCCCTCATTCAGTCCCAGATTTGGAGGAGTATCACGGTACTCCCGTTTTTTTAACGGAAGCGCTTACCCGCGAAGCTATCAAATCATTGAATGAGCCTGTAAGTAAGAATCAACCATTTTTTCTTCACATGGCTCATTACGCGGTTCATGCACCATTAACCGCAGATGAAAGATTCTATCGGAAATATTCAAATATGGGTATTTCGAAATCCGAAGCGGAGTATGCCAGTATGATAGAAGGCATGGATAAAAGTTTAGGTGACATTATGGATTATTTAGAATACCATAATTTGGAAAAAAACACAATCATCATTTTCATGTCCGATAATGGGGGACTTACATTTGTGCCGCCACGAGGAGGTAATGCATATATACATAATCTACCACTTCGCGCCGGTAAAGGATCGATCTACGAAGGTGGCATTCGTGTGCCAATGTTAGTAAAATGGCCCGGCGTAGTGAAGCCAGGTAGCAAATCTGAACAATATCTGATTATAGAAGATTTCTTTCCGAGCATCTTAGAAATGGCTGAGATAAAAAGCTATAGTACGCTTCAGGAAATTGCCGGGAAAAGTTTTGTACCTGTTTTAAGAAACCCTGCATACAATGATACTACCCGGGCTATAGTGTGGCATTTTCCCAATAAATTCATAATGCAGCCAGGCCCCGCCATTAGTTATGTCAGTGCGATACGACAAGGAGACTGGAAATTGGTTTATTTAATGAAAGAACAAAAGCTCGAACTTTTTAATTTAAAAAACGATCTTGGAGAATTATATGACTTGTCAGAACAATACCGTCAAAAAACAAAACATTTAGCGCAGGTATTAACGAAAAAATTAAAAAAATGGAATGCTCAGATGCCTACATATCGTGAAACAAATAAAAAGGTTCTATGGCCAGATAAGTTAATCAACTAATGCTAAATAATCATCAAGATCTACCAATAGAATTGTAAGCAAATTGCTCGGACATGGGTTTTTTCATAAAGACTTTTTTCAGTTGCCTGGTAAATGAAAGTGAGGCATGTAACTTGAAATTGCCTGCCAGCAAATTAAAAAATAAGTTATACACGAAGTTATGATCAATTATATCAAAAGATACCTGTTGCTTGTAACCTGTTTTGTCAATTCTCTTTGGCTATTTGGTCAAAGTGTTCCAGACGTGCTTTTTTTTAAAGACAAGTTACAACCCATTACGGAAGACAATATTTTTAAAACGGATGGCTACTACCATTCAGGTTCTTCCATTATAAAAGGTAATGATGGGAAATACCATCTTTTTTACTCCCGTTGGAAAAAAGAATATTCCTTTTCAGGCTGGATAGTTTTTTCTGAAATAGCCCATGCTATTGCCGATAGGGCTGAAGGTCCATGGGAATATAAAGAAACCGTATTACAAGGTGGTGGCAAAGAACAATGGGATTCAGTCATGACTCATAATCCAAAGATTAAATTTTTTGATGGTAAATATTATCTCTATTACAGCTCTATTAATTATAGGGATGGAACATATACCCTTAGTGATCTGAAAAAAATACTGCAGGCCGGACCATCCGATCCGAAATGGAGAATATTGCATAATAGTCAACGAATTAGTGTAGCTGTTGCAAACTCTCCCAATGGTCCATGGAAACGCGCTGATTCACCTATAGGAATTTCCGGGTCAACCACAACCTTAAAAATAAGCAGTGACATTATACAAAAAGAGGACAGAGGCTATTGCCTTATCGTAGAAGATGTTGAAACAGATATAACTGACGTACCCCGTAACCAGTTAATAGCCTTTTCCGATTCTCCGGTTGGACCTTTCGAATTGCAGAAAAAACCGCTGACTGATTTTATGAGATCCGATGATATATCTACGTGGTACGACAAAAAAAGAAAGCATTACTATGCTGTTTTCCCTTCGAGTAGCTTTATCGGCATGATTAGCTCCACAGATGGCATCGACTGGAAGAAAGCAACAGAATATGTGTTGATGCCCAAAGTAATACCGTATCAACATAAGGACACGCTTCATCCCAGCCAAATAGAAAGGCCATTTGTTTATTGTGAACAAGATGATCCGCGGGTGGTAAGTGTGACAGTGCAGAAAGATGATGAATCGTATATTGCTTTTTTACCAGTACGGGTAGATAAGTTAGTGCTCCCAAATAAAAGGCAACTCGCCTGGCAAGAAGCTGAAATTGGAGCGATATTCCATTACGAACTGCATATTTTTGATGGGCAAAAATACATACAGGAGAATATTCGTATCAACCCGGTTAAGGATTATCAGACATTTAATCCTACAAAACTAGATACTGACCAATGGGTTAAAGCTGCAAAGGATGCTGGTTTTACATTTGCTTTATTAACGGCAACTCATGAATCAGGTTTTGCTTTGTATCAATCGGATGTGAACCCTTATTCCATGAAGGCGTTGAATTTTCAAAATGGGAAAGGTGATATTGTGCGCGATTTCGTGAATTCATGCCGCAAGTATGGTATTAAGCCGGGCATATATTTAGGTATTCGATGGAATTCATTTTTTGGTGTACATGATTTCAAATTAAATGGAGAGGGCGAGTTCCGAGAAAACCGCCATAAATGGTACAACAGAATGGTTGAAGGCATGGTGAAAGAGATCTGTACTCGTTATGGAAGCCTGTTTGAGATATGGTTCGATGGAGGAGCAGATCATCCTGCTTCCGGAGCTCCGGACGTATTGCCGATTGTACAACAATATCAGCCCGATTGTATATTCTACCATAACAGGCAATTAGCCGAAGTCAGGTGGGGAGGCTCAGAGTCGGGCACCGTAAACTATCCGTGCTGGGCGACATTTCCGTTTTATGCATTTGGAGCAGGAGAATCATTTAATCCGATAGTATCCAAAAATAATTATGAGATACTTAAAGTAGGTGATCCGGATGGTAGGTACTGGATGCCGGCCATGTCCGATGCCCCACTACGAGGATCAAATGATGGCCATGACTGGTTTTGGGATCCGGGTTGTGAATCTCATGTTTCGTCGCTTGACAAGTTGATGGATATGTACTATAAATCCGTTGGGCGAAACTCTACTTTGATTATGGGATTAACACCTGATGCCGATGGCTTATTACCTGAACCAGATGTAAAGCGTTTGCAAGAATGGGGTAATGAAATTCGTAGAAGATTTTCAAACCCATTGGCTAAAACCTCAGGAAAGGGTAACAGGATTACACTCCAACTATATGGTACAAAAAAAATTAATCATATTATAATTCAGGAAGACATTCGTCAGGGAGAGCGCATTCGTGAATATAGAGTTGAGGCTTTTATAAAGAATAAATGGAAAACAATCTGCGATGGACAATCGATAGGGCATAAACGTATACAGCAGTTTGAACCTACTGAATGCACCAAAATACGCTTAGTTGTTGTAAAAGCAACTGCCGAGCCGATTATTAAGAGTTTTTCAGTTTTTTGGGTAGATTAAAAGTATTCACATTATAGAATAGATTACAGCGAGCATAATTTCTTCTTTGTTTAATCATTTGTAATTGAAAAAGCGTTTAACATTGAACATGAACCAATCGAAAAGTGGAAAATGATCAGGGAGGATAAAGAGCCTTTAATAAATCCCAAAGCTTATAAATTTATAATCGGTAAGTATTGACTTATAACGCGTCGCTACTCATTTGCAGTAGGGTTATTAAGATTAAACATAAGGACCATTCTACGCGCTATTCTATAGGTAATTAAAAAACTAAAGATAGCAGTGATGAATAAATAGAATAGTCCAGCCAAAAAGCCCGATATTCTATTTACAAACTCATTCTGAAAGTGGATATTTACTTTTTATTAATCAGAAAGCATAATAATAAAAAAATGATGAACGGAATCTTTGCAAAACGAGCTTCCCTGTTGGGTATTTTATTGTGGAGTATAGGTTGTGTATCGGCGCAATCAACCTGGACAAATCCCATCGTTAAACAAGGCCGCCTGGGATCGCCGCTGGTGGAATCATCTCCTTTTGTTTTTAATGACCGGTTATACCTCATGGAGAGCAACCAGCGTTTCTGGGATGTAAAGGGCGCCAAACCGGGCGATTTGTTTCATGAGGATGAAGTGCGGATCAAAGATGTTGCTACCGGAAAGATTGTATCCGTTGCTTTAAAAAATCATGGATTTGGAACCGTACTAACACACAACGGCAGGGTATATATTTTTGCCGGTAATTACGGGCAGGGAAAACCGTGGCGGCAGATGACGGAAATTACAATGACAAGTTCTGCTGATTTAAAAAAATGGACAAAGCCTGTTACCGTATTTAAAGCTAATCCCAGGGAGTTCTTTTACAATACTGCCGTAACCCGGGGGAAAGATACATTCATTTTATTGTACGAAACCAATGATCCCACCTGGAAGCCCTTTACGTTCAGGTATCTTGCATCAGACGACCTGGTGAACTGGAAAGAAATTCCCGGCGCTGTTTATGGAAAAGATAAATATGTTGGCGGGCCTGCCTTATACTATGAAGGTGGATGGTATTATACCTTATATCTTGAAAATATTAAAATGGGTTACGAAACCCGGATTACCCGGTCAAAGGACCTGGTGAACTGGGAAGACGCACCTGCCAGCCGGCCATTTATAACCTTCGATCCTTCCATTCGGAATATTCCATTGATTGATCCGGGAATACCCGAAAGCAATGCCTCTGATGTTGAATTGTGTTATTATAACGGGCAAACCATATTGTATTTTACGGGAAGTGATCAAACAACTGCAGGCGATTTGCAATGGGCTACCTATGATGGAACCCCGGCACAGTTATTTGCGTATTTTTTTGAGGATACACAAAAGCAAACCTTTGTATCGCCCGATCATAAAGGCAATTGGGCGCCGGTTCTTATCGCGCCTTCAGGCGGGGTGCAACATCAAAATGTTCACAATGAAATAAAAACGAAACCGTCTCCGCAACAATTAACGTATCAGCAGGAGCAGCTCGGAGCTTTCATTCACTTTGGACCGGCTACCTATATCAAATCTGATATGCTTGCCGTTCCGGTTGCTGATTTATTTAATCCATCTAAGCTGGATGCAGATCAATGGGTAAAGACAGCCCAGTCTTTTGGCGCCAAGCATATCGTTTTAACAGCCAAACATCATAATGGATATTGTTTATGGCCTACTGAAACAACCGATTACTCCGTTAAGCAATCGTCATGGAAAAACGGGAAGGGCGATGTAGTAGGTGAATTTGTGAAGGCCTGCAGGAAATATGGCGTTAGAGTGGGGCTTTATGTATCCGGAGGCGATAAACATTTTGGCTGCACCAGCACCCCGGATCCTCAGGGAGAAAGAAAGTTAGTTGGCAACATCAATAAATATTTCCCGGTGTTTTTGGAACAGTTGAGAGAGCTGCTGACCAACTATGGTGAAATTTCATATCTGTGGTTTGACGGCGCCTATGACCCTTTTGGCTGGGATGTAATGGATCCTGAAACGATGAAGCCATTGGGTACGGCATTTGGTGATGCCATTCACGCTATGGTAAAGCATTTGCAACCCGGCGCTGTAATTATGGGTGGCACCCGGCCGGATATACGCTGGTCGGGAAGCGAGCAGGGATGGGCTGCGTATCCGTTATGGAATGTAGTAAAACCAGGAGAGGGATTGTCTCATTGGGTAGGCCCGCAGAATGCAGGATGGTTACCTGCTGAAGCCTGCCTTCATACACGCGACACGTGGTTTTGGGTTCCGGATTCTGACAAAACATTACGGAATATGGACTTTCTGACTAAAACCTATTTTGAGTCTATCGGTCGTGGTGCTAACCTGCTTATTAATATGACACCCGATACCAGCGGAATAATTCCGCCTGCTGAAGTAAAAAGCCTGTATGAATTTGGGAAAAAAATAAATAGCATGTTCGCTGATCCGTTGGCACAAGCAAATCAAAACATAGTGGGAGATACCATTCATTTACACATGTCTGAAAAAAAGAGGGTGGGATTGATTGAAATAGAAGAAGACATCCACAACGGACAATTTATACAACAATATAAAACAGAAGCATATATTGCCGGTCAATGGAAAACGATAACTTCAGGCCTAAGCATTGGAAGGAGGCGCCTGGAAGCTATTGAACCTGTAGAAACGAGTCAGGTGAGGCTGATAATAACAAAGCGTAGTGCAGAAAAGAAAATCAGGAAGTTTGCTGTATACACAAAACGCTGATGAAATATTTCCTGTTAGATTAATTTCCTGTTTATAGTGCTTATCCAACATTTGAATCTTGCCAGATGATTAAAACCCCTGATCTGATCATTAGTATTTTGTATATACTCATTATTGTTTTCGTAGGCCTATGGGCTGGTTTACGAAAAAGAAAGAAGAGCAGAAGCAGTGCCTCTGATGAGTATTTCCTGGCTGGAAAAACGTTAAGATGGCCGGTAATAGGATTGGCTTTATTTGCTACGAATATATCCTGTATTCACCTTGTGAGCCTTGCTCAGTCAGGGTTTGATACGGGACTGCTGAATGGCAACTTTGAATGGATGGCTGCATTTACCCTTATTTTACTGGCATTGTTTTTTGTTCCTTTCTATATCAGGTCTAAAGTGCCTACCTTACCTGTTTTTTTGGAAAAAAGGTATAACACGGCCTGCCGTGACTGGCTTACTGTTATTTCAATTGTATCGGCGGTTATTATCCATATTGCCTTTTCATTGCTTGCAGGGGGAATTGTGTTAGAAACGCTTTTCGGAATTGATATGTACGTAAGTGTTACGGTAATTTCCGTATTGGTAGCCGTGTATACCATCATTGGAGGCTTAAGGGCTGTTGTAATAACAGAGTCTATTCAAACCATAGTATTGGTTGCAGGGGCTATCGTTATTACCGCTGCGTCATGGTTAAAACTGGGCGGCTGGACCTCATTGGTTCAGGTACTGGAAGAGCACCAGGCTATGGAAAAGATTTCAATGCTCAGACCCCATGGCGATAGCAGCAAGATGCCCTGGTACGCTGTTTTGCTTGGGTATCCGGTATTAGGGATATGGTACTGGTGCGCTGATCAAACTATTGTTCAGAGGGTTCTGGGAGCGAAAGACGAGAACCACGCACGGGTAGGCTCCCTTTTTTGCGGATTTATTAAAATACTGCCTGTATTTATTTTTGTGGTGCCGGGTTTAATGGCCTATGGGTTGGCGCAAAAAGGTTTGATAGATCTTAGCTCCATCACCACTGTTACTGCGTCTGGCGAAGCGGTCGTGAACAGTAAAGGCATATATACGCTCATGATCACCCAATTATTACCAACTGGTTTAATTGGAATAGTAGTAGCTGCATTGCTTTCCGGTTTAATGAGCCAGGTATCAGGAGCGCTGAACTCCATTTCAACACTTGTAAGTTATGACCTCATTAAAAGGTTTAGACCTGGTGTAAAAGATAAGCAGTTGGTAAAGTTGGGGCGTATAGCAGTGGTGGTTGCTCTTATATTTTCTGTTGCCTTATTGCCGTTGCTTAATAGCTATGAGAGCTTGTTTAACGGGTTAAATGATATCATTGCACATATTGCACCTCCAATTACCTGTGTTTTTCTATTGGGAATATTCTGGGAAAAGGCATCAGCCAAATCAGCTCAGTATACTTTATGGATGGGCTCTTTGCTCGGCGTAGTTGTATTTACTATTAATAAGCTGCTTCCATTAAGCATCATAGGTAAGATACCATTTATGATGATGGCTTTTTACCTGTTTTGCGCATGCCTGGTGATGCAGGTGCTGCTGTCGTTTGCGTATCCTGTACAGCATACGGAAGACAGTAAAACATTATTCTGGCGGTCTCCCTGGGAGCCCTTACAAAGCAAAGGATGGAAAGGATTGGGAAATTATAAATGGCTATCGGCATTATTGGTTGCCTGTGTGGTTATGCTGTATATGCTTTTTGGATAGTAGCGGAATAACAACGTTTTGTAAACCTTTAAATTGAATGAAAATGCGATACTATGCATCTTGTGTCCTGTTGTTTGCAGCGTTATCTTTTTACAGTTGCCGTGAAACGGGCGCTGCTGCAACAGATCAGGACACACGAACTGAAGCAACAAAAAAAGAGCCACTTCGGATAGGAATGGTTACCGGTCTTAAACCAGAGAAGATAGCTTATTATAAAGAACTCCATGCCAATACATGGGAGGGCGTACTAAAAAAAATTAAAGAATGTAATATCCGTAACTATTCAATTTATTTTAAGAAAATAGAGGATAAATACTATTTGTTCAGCTATTATGAATACATAGGAGATAATTATGAGCTGGACATGAAAAAAATGGCATCCGATGCGGTAACACAACGTTGGTGGAAAGAAACTGACCCCTGTCAGCAGCCATTGTCCGATGCCGCTGCAGCAGGAGAAATATGGTCACCGATGGATGAAGTATTTCATACGGAATAGATTTTGATCACGCCATTAAACCATTCCACATGCATGAACAGGAAAAAATATTCCAGGAGGAAAGCAGGATAAAAGCGACTGACCTGGAGCACAGGCGGAAAATTAACTATAGCCTGATGCAATCAGATATTGCTTTTCAGAAAGGGAAAAATGTATTCCCGGGTCTGGAATCAGCGCGCAAAAGAGCCAAAAACATAAAATGGGAAACGATTGAGCACTTAAATAAATACCTGCTGGAATTTGAAAAAAAATTTACAGAAAGGGGAGGCAAAGTAATATGGGCAGAAAATCCGCAACAGGCATTAGACGCGGTTTTACAAATATGCAAACAGAAACAGGCTAAAAGTGTTGTCAAGAGTAAGTCCATGGTTACAGAAGAAATTCATTTGAATCCTTTTTTATCGCGGCATGGTATTGAAGTAGTGGAAACGGATCTTGGTGAGTATATACAGCAATTGTCCGGAGAGGCGCCTTATCATATGGTAGCACCTTCAATGCATAAAAGCAGGGAGGAAGTGGCCCTGTTATTTCATGAAAAATTAAATGCACCACCCGGTTTGGCTCCTGAGGAGCTTACATTATTTACCAGACAACTACTTCGTCAAAAGTATGTGGAGGCGGATATTGGAATTACCGGGGTAAATTTTTTACTGGCTGATATCGGCGCTGTGGCGGTAACAGAAAATGAAGGGAATGCAAGATTATGTACCAGTTTTCCTAAAACGCATATTGCCATTACCGGTATTGAAAAGATATTGCCGTCTGTAAGCGACCTTGCCTTGTTCTGGCCTTTATTGGCAACGCATGGTTCAGGACAGCAGGTAACGGTTTACAATACCATCTTTTCCGGTGCAAAGAAAGAAAATGAACCAGATGGTCCCGAAGATATGTATGTGATATTGCTGGATAACGGAAGGACCAATATACTTGCCGATGTTACAGCAAGGGAAAGTTTGTTTTGTATACGTTGCGGAGCCTGTTTAAATGTGTGTCCGGTATTCAAAAATATTGGGGGGCATACGTATAAAGCTACCTATGGCGGGCCTATCGGTTCGGTCATAACCCCTTATCTGAGTGGGCTTAAATCTTATAAGCACCTCAGTTATGCTTCATCGCTTTGCGGGGCTTGTACACAAGTGTGCCCGGTTCATATTAATCTACACGAGCTCTTGTTGTATAACCGCAATAAGTCGGTAAAGGCCCATTTCGGTTCCCGTAGTGAAAAATTAGGATGGTTGCTATGGAAAAAGGCCTGCCTGAGCCGTGCAATGATGAACATGACAAATGGCAGGATTAAAAATTTTATGATTAAACTCCTTTTCCGGAAAAGCTGGGGTGATAACAGGAGCCTTCCGGACTTTGCTCCCAAAACTTTTAATGAGCTGTGGAAAGCAACCGGCCAATAATTATTTCAAAAGTTACAAGGGATTGTGAGTGGTTTACTTCTGCCCTTGATCAATACTATTGTGTATGCATGTTAGTCTTTTTATTCCCTGCTTTGTAGATCAGTTGTATCCACAAACTGCTTTTAATATGATAAAGGTATTGAAAAAGGCAGGCTGTACGGTACATTACAATGCGGAACAAACCTGCTGCGGGCAACCCGCATACAATGCCGGGTATTGGGATGAATGCAGGAGTGTTGCTGAAAAATTTGTTCGCGACTTTTCAGAAAATGAATACATTGTAGCACCCAGCGGATCCTGTATCGGGTTTGTAAGAAATTACTATGGTAAGGTACTCGAGAATAACGGACATGAAAAAGAAATGCATCATCAGCAATTGCCTGTATATGAGTTTACGGAATTTTTGACTACTGTTTTGAATGTAGAAGATCTTGGAGCTGAATTTAAAGCTTCGGCTGTATATCATGATGCCTGCGGCGCCCTGAGGGAGTGTGGCATAAAGGATGCTCCAAGAAAATTGCTGCGGCATGTGAAAGGACTGCAATTGATTGAGGCACCGGATTGCGAAGTGTGTTGTGGTTTTGGCGGCACTTTTGCGGTGAAGTTTGAACCTATCTCTATTGGAATGGGAGAACAAAAGGTGTTAAATGCAATTGAAATGGGAGCTGAATATATTATTTCTACAGATTTATCCTGTTTACTGCATTTGGATGGGTACATCCGGAAACATAAGCTGGCTTTGAAAACCATCCATATTGCCGATGTGCTGTCAGCGACCTTAGCATGACGGGCAGCGAAACGAGGAAACTGCAGTTTTACCTTTCCGGCACGTGGAGACACGTGCCGGGGCAATCACCGCGGTACGTGACCACCACCAATCACCATGGTATGTGTCTCACGTACCACTATCAATCGCCGTGGTATGTGTCTCACGTACCACCACGAGGGTTTCTTTTTATTTAAGTTTACGGTTATAGTGCGGACACGAACCACGGCGGGAAATGAAAGCTAGTATGGGAGAGGATTTTAGCCCCTCTCCGGGCGGAGAGGGGTTGGGGTGAGGCAAAACCAGGCTACTAAAGGCTTTTTGCACTTTACCCGGACAACAATTTAAAATTTATCATTTATAGAAATGCCTAAACTATGGCAAAGAGAAAACAAATAGTTTATTTACAATGGCAAAGAGATAATCGTCGTGTTTTATCTATCCTGCTTGTCATTTTTTTTCTTATTAACCAGAGCGTGGCACAGGATAAAATATCACTGGCTGGCACCTGGCGGTTTGCTTTGGATCCGGACAGCGCCGGATATAAGGAGAAATGGGCCGCTACAACATTACCAGAATCTATACAATTGCCCGGTACAACCGATGAAGCGGGTTACGGTATTCCAACTACCGGTTCTGACTATGGCATATTAACCCGGGCTCATAAATACATTGGTCCGGCATGGTATCAAAGAACCATACAAATACCACCATCATGGAAGGGGAAGGCTGTTATGCTTTATTTGGAAAGGGTTTTGTGGGAAAGTAAAGTTTATATAGACGGAAAGGAACTGTCTGCGCTTTCGCCTTTATATGTTCCCCATATACACAACCTGGGTATATTATCTCCCGGTAATCATATACTGACTATTCGTATAAATAACGATCTTATTCATGACATCGGAGATAAAGGTCACGGCTACACAGCGTACACCCAAAGTATCTGGAATGGCATAGTGGGCCGTATTGAATTGCATAAAGTGGACGGGCTGAATATTTCCGCCGTTAAGACCTATCCCGACATAGATAAGCGCAGCCTGCGATTAGAAACATTTTTGCAAAACACATCCGGCTTACAAAATCCATTGTACATAAAAGCTGAGGTTAAGGAAACAGAGACTGGTAAATTAATAAAAACAATAAGCCAGAAAATTAACGCAAAACCCGGCGAACAAACTATCAATATCATCTTAGAGGATTTGAAGGGACTGCAACTATGGGATGAATTTACCCCTGCGTTATATGAAGTGAATGTGCGGTTGCAACAGGGTAAGCAAACTACGTATTGGTCAGATAAAATCGGTTTTCGGAAAATTACTACTACCCGGCATAAAATATTGGTGAATGATAACATATCATACATGCGTTGTAATTTGGATTGTGTCCATTTTCCGCTCACGGGGTATCCTTCATGTGATGAAACGGAGTGGGAGCGAATTTTTAAAATCTACAAATCATATGGGTTAAACATGGTCCGTTTCCATTCATGGTGCCCGCCTGAAGCTGCCTTTCGCGCGGCAGATAAAGTGGGCATTTATATACAGGCGGAAATAGTATGGATAGACTGGTGGATGACAGCTACACCGGAAAACAGGCCAGAAATGTACACAAAGGGTTTACCCGATGGCTTGGGAAAGAACCCCGATGCAGATGCTTTCGTGCAGGCGGAAATGAAGCGGATATTAGATGCGTATGGCAACCATCCTTCCTTTGTTTTTTTCTGTATCGGAAATGAACTGGGTAATTCTGATTTTGATATTATGGAAACATGGATCAAAAAAGCAAAGGCTGAAGATCCACGCAGATTATATGCTGTTTCTACAGCCAGAAAGATTATGCCGATTGATGATTATAACGCAACACACCAAATTCCGGGGATAGGAGGCACTTATGGAAACAGCGCTAACAAAACCGATGCAGGATTGGAGAAAAATTACAGACAAGCTACTATTCCTATTATGGCTCATGAAGTAGGGCAGTACCCTGTATATCCGGAATGGAGTGAAATAGATAAATACAAAGGTGTTTTAAAGGCCCGAAACCTGGAAGGCTTTAAGAAGATAGCGGAAAAAAACGGTATTGCAAGCCAGGATAAGGATTTTCATAAGGCCAGTGGGGCTTTACAGCAGCTATTGTATAAAAACCTCATCGAAAATATTTTATTAGCCCCATCCAGCGCTGGGTTTCAGTTACTGAGTATGCAGGACTACCAGGGGCAGGGGGAAGCATTGGTAGGCTGGCTGGATGCATTTTGGGATGACAAAAAGATAACTACTCCTGAACAGTTTCGTGAACACAGCAATGCCGTAGTGCCATTGATACGCACTAAAAGTTTTACATATACTAATAATGATACGATTGCCTTATCAATAGAACTGGCAAATTATTATAAAACGGCCTTGCGGCAACCCTTACATTGGGAGTTTATCAATGACAAAGGGACAGTTATAAAAAAAGGATTGGCTAAACGAAACCAGTTTCCACAAGGGCAACTCACGTTCGCTGATAGCCTGCTGCTGCCTTGCGCTATTTTTTCAAATGAGGCCGCACAATATACTTTTCGGTTATTTTTTGAAGATAATTCCTATAGCAATAGCTGGCAGTTTTTTATATATCCCTTACATGAAGAAATTACCCCTGCCGGTATATATGTTACAAGTCAATGGAATAATAAAACAGATAGTGTTTTATCGGTGGGGGGCAAAGTATTATTATTAGCTCATGAAGTGGGCACAAAAGCTACATCGCATCCGGTACATTTTTTCCCGTTGTTCTGGTCTTCCAGTTTTTTCCCGGGACAAAACAATGCAACATTAGGTTTGCTGATCAATGAAAAAAGTGCTGCGTTCAAACATTTTCCAACCCGCTATTTTTCCAACTGGCAATGGTACCCCATTTCAGCCGGGGCAAAGTATTTTAAACTATCAGATATGCCTGGCGGTTTTAAGCCACTGGCGCAGCCCATATCTGATTTTCATTTTAATGAAAAACTCGGAAGTATTTTTGAAACGAAAGTGGGTAACGGAAAGTTGCTGGTTTGCGGGTATAACCTCAACCAGCCTGGAAATGCGATAGCAAATCAATTGTATTATAGTTTAACAGAGTACATGAAAAGTGAAGCGTTTAGCCCGGCAGGTGATTTACCTGTGGATAAATTAAAACAAATTGTAGTAAGTGTTCCCGTTGCAATTAGCGAAGCACCGGTATCCGGTACCTTTAAAGATGCCTCGCTTTATGTAGAAGCAGGGGCTAATGCCGGTGAAAAAAGCAATGCCTGGAAAGCAAAGTTTGATAAGGTTACAATAGATAAAGGGTTCAGCTATACTGTTAATGGCGCCGGGGCTTACAAAAAAGAAGGGTTACATGGCTGGCTGGGTAAAACGATGAGTATAAATATTGCTCCGCCGCAAGGCGTAAAGGGATATGTATATCTGCATTTTATAAACCCTAAAAGATTAGTACATAAAGGAACTGTAAATGTTGAAGGCCGCGAGATAGACACCGGGGATATACCAGCTGAAGGCAAGTGGATAAAAATATTAGTGATGCGTGAGGATACTAATGACGGTAAGCTATATATCCGGGTCACATCAGACAACCTCCATCCTATGGAGATTGACAGGATGGTGATAATGGTGGAAGAATAAAGAAGCGGAGGAGTTTTTAATAAATCCTTCTGTATCCCAGCGCTGCGCCTTTGCTCACCGGCAAATTACAGCCGGTAATGAACCTGGACATATCTGATGCAGGAATACACATACTTTCGCTCACCTTTCCGGCTCGTGGAGACACGTGCCAATGACATCTTAGTAAAGTTGCTGTTTGTCAGCCAGTTGCAAATTGTGTTTTTAGATTAGACTTTTTTCCTTGTCACTTTTTATGGAAAAAGTAACCAAAAGCCACCCGAAAACGAATACCGCCCGTTTTCGGGAATACGCCCTGATTAAGCTTTTTTACTACTGTAACTTCAGCGGTAGAACGCTATGCTTTCTCAACTTACGGCACTCCTGAACCTGGCTAAACTTACCAACTCATCAACGATGATGGTAAGTATGCTGTAGTCGGATTCACAGTAGTACTGCTGTCTAATCGAAGGGAACGGCAAACGGCCGTACATCGTCCCCTCTGCAGACGGGTAGGAAGAAAAAAATGGCTACAATCATTCCAACGCGGTCTGCTTACCGCAGGCAGGGAGAAATCTGTCTTCGCTTTAATCATTGCAGATGCTCCCTTTACAGCAGGAATAGGCGTTGTTAAAAATAAAGATCGCAACTGCTGCCGGCAACCTCCGGCGTTTTGTATTTACCATCAACGATTTGAGCCGGATGGATAAAATGCTTTTTAAGATGGGGAATGTGTTCCAGAAATAACGCGTCATGCCCCAAAACAATATGATTAAAAAGCACCAGGTGCTGATGCAATTGGCCCATATCACCAACATGAGGTACAACCGGTATCCCTAATTTTCTGCACATCAGACTAACGGTGATAAATTCACTTACCCCGCCTACTCTTAAAGCGTCAACCTGTATAAATCCTGCACAGTTACTCTGGAGATAATTCTTGAACATAATGCCGTTGGGTACATGCTCGCCCAGGGCTAAAGGGGTTGGAGCGATCGCTTCAGCAAGTACCTTATGCGCCAGCACATCGTCAGGATGGGTGGGTTCCTCAATCCAGTAAGGGTTCATTGACTGCAATTCCCCGCAAATTTTTAAAGCTTGTGGTAGTGTCCACTGCTGATTGGCATCGAGCATAATCTTGATCTGGTCGCCTGCGGCTTTTCTTACCATATGCGACCTGGAAACATCCCTATCCGGATCTTTTGATCCAACCTTTAGCTTAATCGCGTTAAAGCCCGCTGCAACTGCTTTTTGCACGTTTTCTTTAACCTGTTCATCGGAATAACTAAACCATCCCACGGAAGTATCATAACCGGGATAACCTTGCTGAAGAATGGCTTTACGGTTATCCTTGCCCATTTCATTTTTCTTTATCAGCCCGAGTGCCTCTTCTTTTGTCAATATATTTTCCAGGTAAGAAAGATCCAGTGTATTTATGATCTGATTCGGGCTCAGGTCTGTAAGTAGTTTCCAAAGCGGAACCTTTCGCTTTTTTGCCCAAAGGTCGTAGCAGGCATTTGTGACGGAAGCCAATCCGAGGTGAACAACTCCTTTATGAGGTCCGAGCCAGCGGTACTGCTGATCGTTCGAGAATTGACGGAAGATATTGCCGAAGTCTGACATCAGATCCTCAATGTCTTTTCCCTTTAATTTTTCGGCGTAAAACTGCGCGGCTTTGCATACCAGTTCATTGCCTTCACCAATGGTAAATGCAAGTCCTGTGCCGCTAAGTCCAGTGTCATCCTTAAGTGTGGTAACAGCGTAGGAATAAACAGGATCCCGGTGCATGGCATCACTACCAGCCCCTTTAGCCAATGGAAAACGGGCATCAGATATTTGAATGTGCGTGATCATACAATTGATGGGTATGGACTTGTTTTATGATGCAGAGTTAAAAAACATAAACGGAACCAAAACTATGTTTTTTATTATCATCCGAAGTATGATCAGGAAACAATTGCAGCATTTTATTTCAAATTGTGCATCTTTTTTCTGAAGCCATTTGGCGTTTGCCCTGTGATCTGCTTAAAAAAGGAGAAAAAATTTACCGGGTTATTATAGCCGCACTCGAAGCAGATATCTTTTATAGAATAGTTTTCATTCTGTAATAATTTTCGGGCATGTCCGATCCTTATTTCATTTAAAAAGCGGGTAAACGTTTTTTGTGTCTTCTGCTTAAAATACCTGCAAAAAGCATTGGGTGTCATATTGCATATGCGGGAAACTTCCTCCAGCATAATATCCCTGCTGAAATTCTTCAGCAAAAACTGGTAAACGTCATTAAAGCGTTCCATATCGTTTTCATTGGTTGAACTTTTGTAACCAATGCTGGCCAATGCAGTATATTCCTTTGATTTGGATAGCATATCAACGACCTGAAGAAATATGCCCAGCTGAGCCAACCCGCTGCATTGTGCAATTTCCTTAATCTTTTCAATGATCTTCAGCCTTGTTTCTCCATGAAATCTTAAGCCTCTTTCTGCCCTGTGCATTAAGTCGTTGTATAAACTGATGCTTCCTGCATCATCGGTAACCCTGTTTATAAATTCGAGTGGAAAATAAAGCCCTAATGCTTTTGTATACAGATCTTTTTTCTTTTTATAGTATAGCGCATCGCATTTCCAGAGATGTGGCAGTTCCGGACTGGCCAGGATCAGCTCTCCTTCTGCAAAATTTCCTACAAAATCACCGAGGATCAGTTTGCCATAACCGTTTTCAACCCAGGTAAGCTCACATAGCTTATGAAAATGAAAGGGATGATCGAAATAAGGTTTATAAATTTTTTTCACCCAAATTTTTTTCTCACCAATAATCGGAGCATCTACAATGAGTTCAGGCTTCATAAGAATTGTTGATGTTAAGTTATTACTTATCGTATAGAATTAAGGATGTACAAGAGCTCTACAAAAACAGTTTTGCTCACACCGGTCAAAGATTTGTTAATTAAGAAAAGCAATATAAGTGTTTTCTGAGAGATAGAATCTAAACAATAGGGTAAAATACTTTACAAAATCAATAAGATCGGCAACAGGAACGCAGGATTTAGTGGTTAGGTTTGTTCAGTCATTATAACTATTTCTGATCTTAAATCAAACAATTTAACGGTATGCTTGTAACCAGAACGAACTGTAAGCATGGACATGCTACGCATTCCATCTTCGCAGGAGCTGCTATGTATTCAGGGCTGCTCTTTTTAATGCTTTTTTTTAATAGTTCCGTAAGGGCGGATGATCTTTCCAACGAATTGAGCCCGGAGGAGATCCGCCAAAGCAAAATTAGCGGTACAGTAAAAGACCAGGACGGAGCGCCTGTTGCAGGCGCAAGTATAAAAATTAAAGGTAAATCCGGCGGTGCCCAAACCGATCTTTCCGGCAGGTTTACTATTGAGGCGGGAGCAAATGATGTACTTGTAATAACTGCGATAGGATATGCAGAAAAAGAAATAACCGTTGGGGCCGCGCTGGATTATAATGTATCGCTCGATAAGGAATATTCGGAACTGGATCAGGTGGTAGTAGTGGGCTATGGTACCCAGAAAAAAATAAATTTAACCGGCTCCGTTGCGAGCATTGGCGGAGCGGAACTTGCCAAGCGCCCGGCAACCAATGTACAAAACCTCTTGCAGGGGAAAATTTCGGGGTTGCAGGTTACACAAGGTTCCGGAAAGCCGGGAGCCGACAATGCGGAACTGCGCATCCGTGGCGTAGGTACCTTTAGTGGAGCGGGCAGCAGCCCCTTGGTATTGATTGATGGTGTAATGGGTGATATGACCAGTTTGAATCCTGATGATATTGAATCCGTTTCTGTTTTGAAAGATGCAGCATCATCTGCTATTTATGGTGCAAGAGCAGCAAACGGTGTAATATTGGTTACCACTAAAAAAGGAAAAGCAAGGGACCTGACCATTCAATACCATGGTAATTTCCAGGTACAAAAAGCAACAAGATTACCTGAACTGTTAACGAATTCAGCAGAGTATATGACTTTGTGGAATGAAGCAAACCTGAGAGATGGCTTAACCCCTCATTTCAGCCAGGCGACAATTGATGCTTTTAAAAATGGAAATGATCCTGACAAATATCCGAATTTTGATTGGGTAGATCATGTTTTCCGTAATGCACTTGCTCATAACCACCATATAGGTATTAGTGGCGGAAATGAAAAAACCACGTTTAACCTGAGCATGGGTTACCTGGATCAGGGTGGCATTATGAGTATTTATGATTTTAAAAAATACAACCTCTTATTATCTGTTGATACAAAAGTAAAAAACTGGTTAACAATAGGGGGTAATATTCAGCTCAGCAAACGCGATATTGTACAGGAGAATTTTGGAGATAATGATTTTGTAATGAGCGCGTACTCCGGACCTAACTATACACCAACCATGACTTTGCCGGATGGCTCTACAGGTTTTGTGGCCAGGTACAGCAATACCATTGGTGAGTGGACCGTAAGAAACCCTGATGCTATTACAGCCAGCGGATCCAGGAAAATAAACCTGTATAGCATGAGACCGCAAATATATGCAGAGGTAAAACTGGCTAAAAATCTTACCTGGCTTACCAAAGGCGCTATAGGCTTTAACAGCGAATTTAATAAACGCCATGAGAGTCCCATAAATAACTATTATTTTGATGATGGCAGTTATGCGCACAACAATGCTGTTTGGCAACAGGGTGTACGTGATTTAATGACCCAGAATTTTGAAACTACGCTTTATTCTACATTAAATTACCAGAAGTCTTTTGGCGATCATGATTTGACTATATTGGCAGGCTACAACCAGGAATCTAATTATTACAGAGAGTTAAGCGGGTCGCGGCTTAATTTTCCAACCACCACTATATCTGAGCTTAATGCCGGGGCGGCTTTAGGACAATCAACGGGAGGAACCGCTAACGAATGGGCCATTCAGTCTCTTTTTGGCCGTTTGATGTATGATTATAAAGGCAAATACCTGTTTGAAGTTAATGCGCGCAGAGATGGCACTTCAAGAATAGCGCCGGAAACCCGCTGGGGTACATTCCCATCTGTATCGGCAGGGTGGAGGGTTTCGGAAGAATCCTTTTTACGTTCGCTTAGCTGGTTAGATAACCTTAAGTTACGGGCATCATGGGGAAAATTGGGTAATCAGAATGTAGGATTGTATCCATACCAGGATCTGTTGTCTACCACTTCTTATCCGTTTGACGGATTAGCACCAGGTGTACTAATGAATGCGTTGAGAGACCGTAATCTTAAGTGGGAAACCACTACAGTTACTGATTTCGGCGCCGATTTTAGCATGAAAAACGGGCTGATCTCTCTTACTGTAGATTGGTTTAATAAAGTAACCGATGATATACTATACCAGATTCCCATTCCTGCCAGCGTAGGCTTAAATTCCCCCACTATTAATTATGGTAAAATGAAGAATACCGGTTGGGAATTTGAACTGGGTCACAGGAATACAATTGGTGAGCTATCCTATAATGTTAACTTTAATTTCACCACCTTCAAAAATAAAGTGCTGGATGTTGTGAGCCCAACATATGGAAATACAATTGTAATGGAGGGATTGCCATTTAATGCATACTATCTTATTGAATGGGATGGTATTTTCCAGAGCCAGGATGAAATAGACAAAGCACCTGTACATCCGTTTAATCCCAAACCAGGAGACCTTAGGTACCGGGATGCTAATGATGATGGCGTAATTGATTCTAAAGACCGCGTAGTGGTTGATGGCGCCTATGCTAAATTCTACTACGGCGGAAGCATTAATCTTGCCTGGAAAAATTGGGACCTGTCTGCCTTCTTTCAGGGTGTTCAGGGAAACAAATTGTACGTAGGCGGATCGCATATGGCATGGGGTTATACACCTTTTGTGCAAGGCTCGCCTCCCACATTAGATTATATTAAAGATATGTGGACACCGTCCAATCCTTCTAATACCACACCTGCTATTTACCAGTCGCAATATAAGCCCAATACGGGCACAGCCTCAACGTACTGGTTGCTGGATGCTTCCTATATGCGATTAAAGAACATAGCTATTGGTTACACCTTTACAAATGATGTGACCAGGTCAATAGGTTTGAAAGGCTTACGTGTATATGTTTCGGGCGACAATTTGCTGACCGTTACCGATTATCCCGGGGCTGATCCTGAAAGATCATGTACGGGTTGCCGGTTTAGCGTATATCCCCAGGTAACCACATATGCTGCAGGAGTTAAAGCCACACTTTAATTAAAAATCAGACTATCGTTATGAATAAGTATATAAAACTATTTACTATAGGAATTTTAGGGATATATCTCACTTCGTGTTCCAAATTCCTGGATAAAGATCCCCTCGATCAATTATCAAGTCCTACATTCTGGAGCAACCAGAATGAAGTAGATATGGCGCTTGCCGGCGTGTATGCCAGGATATTGTCTTCTACCTTTAATCATAATACCATGTTCTGGGATGTGCTGGGTGGCGATGTTTGCGCCAACCAGGGTTCGGGTTTGGTCGCTTTAGGGCAGGGGCTTATTGAGCCCACCTCTGGTAGTATCGTTTCCAGTATTTACAATGAATGTTACCGGGGGATCAGTTCCTGTAATTTTTTCCTCGAAAATGTTGACAGGGCGCCTGTTCCGGATAATATTAAGACCCAGTACAAAGCCGAGGTACTCTTTTTAAGAGCCATGTTCTATTTCACGCTTTCCGAGTTTTATGGTGGCGTTCCGCTGCATACCAGTTTGGTTACTATAGCAGAGGCTAAAGTAAAGCAAAGCACAAAAGCGGAAGTGGTAACCCAAATACTTGCCGATCTGGAAACAGCCATCAGCAGCCTGCCGAACACAGGGTATAACGGTCATGCGGTTAGAGGTACAGCTTTAGCGCTTAAGGCAAAAGTACTATTGCATAATGAGCAATGGGGACCTGCTGCAGAAGCAGCCAACCTCGTTATCCAGGAAGGAAAATTTGATCTTTTTGATAATTACAGAACCTTATTTCTGGCAACAGGTCAAAGCGGGAATCCTGAAATTTTAATGTCGGCAAGGTATCTTAATCCGGACCGTTCTGCAGAAGGTCCCGACATTCAGTTTGCATGGCATGGAACAATTAATCCGCGTGCTGAGCTTGTTGACGATTATGAATGCACAGATGGACTTCCCATTACATCTTCACCATTGTACAATACCGCTAACTGGAGGCTGAACAGAGACCCGCGCTTGTTGATGACCGTTAAGGCTTTTGAAGATAAAGTAATCAATTCTGCCGGTGTTGAAATGGGTTTCAATTACAATGCGCAATCCGGTACAGGATTCGAACCTGTAAAAGGCTTGAACTGGGATGCATTGCCTGTTGATTATGGTACAAAAAGTGAGCAGGACTGGGTTTTATTGAGATACAGTGAAGTATTGCTGATGTATGCCGAAGCTAAAAATGAAGCCACCGGCCCGGATCAATCTGTATACGATGCTATTAATGAAGTAAGAGCAAGACCGGGCGTAAATATGCCCCCGATCCCAACAGGATTGACGCAGCCCCAAATGAGAGAACGCATACGGCATGAAAGAAGAGTGGAATTTGGACTGGAAGGTAAAAGATACTGGGATATTAAACGCTGGAAAACGGCTGAAACTTATATTCCCACCCTCGTAGACCCGGGAGGAAATCAGCGTGCGTTTGATGCAAGCAAGCATTATTTATTCCCTTTCCCGCAAAGCGAAATGGATGTGAATGAAAACCTGGTGCAAAATCCTAACTATAATTAAGGCCTTATCTTAAATGTACAGGGCTTCGTATGGAGGTAGTGGTTTTTAGTAAAAGACTGCTAAAAACTGCTGCCTCCTTTTTTCTTTATCTATATATAATAAAATGAAAGCTTCTATTTTGTGGCTATGCATAATTGTTTTGTGCCTGCCAGCCTGTAACAACAATAAGTCATCCCCTGAAATATCATCTTATGATTTGGCAAAAAAACATACGCTGCATTATGATAAGCCCGCAGTTGATTTTTTTGAGGGTGCCTTACTGGGTAACGGAGGAATGGGTGTGGTTGTAACTACAAGGCCTGATGGGGTAATGCTTTATTTTGGACATAATAATGTATGGGATATACGCATTGCCGAAAAAAACAAAAAAGAAATTGGCACTTTTGAGTATGTATTTGACAAAGTAAGCAAAATATCAGATACCTTAAAGCTGCTTACAGACGATCCATGGTATAAAAAGTACAGCGCTATGGCCCAGGAAAACTACCGGCAGCCCTACCCAAGGCCTTTTCCCTGTGGTTCTGTATTGCTGGGGTTCGACAGGAGAGACGCAGAGCTGCTGGGGCATTCGCTCGATATTTCAAATGGTTTGTGTGAAGTGTATTTGCTGGATGTCAATAAAAAGAAAATAAAACTCCAGTTGTTTACCGATATGAAGGAAGATAAATTGTGGATGCAACTGGTGGATGAGGAGGGGAAAAAGGCTCCCAATATTTTTAAACGAATGAAGGTAATGCCGGATCCTTCCACTCCTTCGGAGTTTCCGGGATATACCAGTGATGAGTTCCTGAATGATGGAACACTTTCTTTCAGGCAGGTGTTACCTTACCAGGAGCCTGATGTATATGATGTCCGGAAAGGTCATCCGAAGGACAAGGCGTTCAGGCTTACAGCAACAAGTAATCTCCCTTTAACGAAAACAAGCCGGATAAACTGGGATGGAAACCATGAAGAGATGCAGAACCTGGAAGCCGCATTGGAGGAAGGGAATGAATTTATGGCAAGCATATCGTTAACTGAAGGATTAAATACAGATGTGCCCAAGAAACCAGATCCGCAAAAACCGGACGCAGCATCATACAGTAAATCCAGGGTATCATCTGATGAGTCATGGAAATCGTACTGGTCAAAGTCGGGTGTGCGTTTGAGTGATGATTTCCTCGAAGAAATATGGTACCGGAATCTTTATTTTTTTAATTGCGCTGCAAAGGATGGTGCAACAACTCCCGGACTGTTTGCCAACTGGAGCTACAATAAGATTGGTACTGCATGGCATGGCGATTATCACATGAACTACAATACACAACAGCCATTCTGGATGACTTTTTCGAGCAACCATCTTGAAAAGAATATTCCTTATGTCAACCTTATAGAATCCCTGATAGACGTTAGCCGGATTTGGGCCAGGGATTATTACAAGCTTCCCGGCGCCTATTTCCCCCATTCTGCCTATCCGGTAGAGATGACAATGAATCCCTACCCTGTTCCGCACTGGGGCTGGGAAATATGCGAAACACCATGGTCTGTACAGGGGCTTTGGTGGCATTATTTGTATTCCGCCGACACGGCTTTTTTAAAGACAAGGGCATATACACCTATAAAAGAAGCGGTTGAATTTTTAGTAGCATACATGAAAAGACCTGAGGCAAGAGGCGGCGCGCGCTGGAAGGATAACAAGTATCATATTTTTCCAACGATACCACCGGAGCTATATGCGCTAAGGCCCGGCTTTAAATATAATTATGATTGTACGGTTGATCTGACCCTGACGAAATTCATCTTTAAGGCATTTGAAGAAATGACAACCGTGTTAAAAACGGAAGCAACTGACCAGGTCATACTAAATGATGTAAAAGATATACTGGCTAATTTCCCGGATTATCCTACCGCCGTTTCAAAGAAATACGGTGAAGTGCTGGTTTCTGTTCCGGAAGAGCACGACCAGGTGGTATACAATGTTCCATCGCCACTCATGACCGTGTTTCCCGGCGAAGATCATGGTTTGCATTCCGATGATTCCACTAAGCAATTATTAAAAAACACATTCTATAATCAGCAAAATGAAGGAGGTAATGACCTGGTATTTATTAACCTGCAGGCCGCACGTATCGGAATGCTGGATGTAGAAAGATTTAAAAGACATGTGCATTATTCTTTATTGCCCAATGGAACGGCAACAGATAAAGTAATGCAGGTACATGGCCGGTATAAAGACCATACAAAATATGATTATATGGGAGCTATGGGAATATGGTTCGAGAACTTTGCATTGCCTGTAGTAATTAATGAATGTTTGATGCAGAGCTATAACGGAACGATCAGGCTTTTTCCAAACTGGGATAAAGCAAAAGATGCACAATTCCAAAACTTACGTGCAGTGGGGGCTTTTCTTGTAAGCGCAACACTTAAAGATGGAGAAATAAGGCAGGTAAGCATTCACAGCGAAAAAGGCGGCACATTAAAGATCGTATCGCCATGGGGCAAAAAAGGAACGCTGAGCAATGAGGATGGCAGTAAAAAAATTGAGTCAGCAATAATTGAGATCGCAACATCACCTGGTGAAACCATTATACTGCAGCCGTGAAGGTAATTCGCTGCTGTGATGTTTACTAAGTATAATCTATTAAAACACAATTATGCATTTACCGTTAAAAGGCATTGTTGTATTGGAATTCAGTCAATATTTATCCGGACCCTGCGCTGGCCTTCGCCTGGCGGACCTGGGAGCGCATGTGATAAAAATTGAACGTCCGCAAAAGGGAGAAGCAGGCAGAAAGCTGGCGATTAAGAATTTATGGGCCGGTGAAAGTTCCCTGTTGTTTCATACCATTAATCGCAATAAAGATAGTTTTACCGCTGATCTGAATGATGCGGATGATATGAAATGGATAAAGCTGCTGATCCGGGAGGCAGATATAATCACGCACAATTTCAGGCCCGGGATTATGGAAAAAAAAGGATTGCATTACGAAGCAGTAAAAGCAATAAATCCCGGTATTATTTACACAGAAATCTCCGGTTATGGAAAGGAGGGTCCATGGAAAAACAAACCAGGGCAGGATTTGCTTATTCAATCATTGTCAGGTCTTACGCATTCCACCGGAAATTATCATGATAACCCGCTTCCTTTCGGACTGGGGATTGGCGATTATTTGTGCGGCAACCAGGCGGTTCAGTTCATATTGGCTGCGCTCATTCGTAAAAAGAAAACAGGGCAGGGTGCTTTGCTGCAACTGAGTCTCATGGAAACATTAATTGACTTTCAGTTTGAATTTTTCACTACCTATTTTCAGAGTAAACGCCATCATAAACGCTCTGCCATTAACAACGGGCATTCATTGCTCAGCGCACCTTACGGCATTTATCAAACCATAGACGGCTATATTGCCATTGCCATGATGCCGCTTCATAAGCTGAACGCGGCCATTGCCTGTGAAGCATTGAAGCAATTTGAAGAAAAAGAGGCTTTTGAGAAAAGAGATGAGATAAAGGCAGCAATAAGCACACATCTGCTTACGGGTACTACCGCATCCTGGCTAAAAAAAACACAGCCGCTTGACTTATGGGTGATGCCCGTTTTAAACTGGCGGCAATTAAAAGAAACGGAGGGGTATAAGGTATTGCAAATGGAACAAAAGGTACAGTTGAGCGATAAAGCAATCACAACTACCCGTTGTCCTGTGCGTATAAACGGTCAATTATTGCTTTCCGATAAACCAGCGCCGGCAGTGGGACAGCATACAGAAAACATCAAGGCTGCATTATCGTTAAAACTATGAGTGAACTATTAGAAGATATACTGGTATTGGATTTCAGCCAGTTCTTATCCGGGCCCTATGCCAGCTTACGCCTCTCCGATATGGGAGCGAGGGTAATTAAAATAGAACGTCCTGTTATTGGTGACCTGTGCCGTACATTATATGTATCGGACGTAAAGATTGATGGGGGGGAATCCACGATATTTCATGCCATCAACCGGAATAAAGAAAGCTTAGCTGCAGATATTAAAAAAGAAACAGAGCTGGAGAAAATTAAGAAGCTGATCAGGAAGGCAGATATTCTCATTCATAATTTTCGTCCCGGGGTAATGGAAAGAATAGGATTGGAGTATGAAACAGTGAGGCAGCTTAATCCGGCGATCATCTATGCTGAGATCAGCGGATATGGCGAAAAGGGAGAATGGAAAAGCTTTCCCGGACAGGATCTTTTATTGCAGTCGGTTTCGGGCATCACCTATTTAAGCGGTAATCAAACGGATCAGCCTACCCCTATGGGCGTGGCTGCGGCCGATATACTGGCAGGCACCCACCTGGTGCAGGGCATACTCGCGGCGATGTTTAGCCGGTTTGATTCAGGGGAAGGAGCGCTGGTGCAGGTAAGTATGCTGGAAAGTTTAATAGATTTTCAGTTTGAGGTGCTAACCTGTTTCTTTAATGATGGTTATGCATTACCCGATCGCAGCGCGGTTAATAACGGGCACGCATACATTGCAGCGCCCTACGGCGTGTATCAAACGGCGGATGGATATATAGCACTGGCTATGGGATCTATTCCCTTGCTGGGACAGCTTCTGCAATGTGATTTGCTGTGCAGCTATGACCAGCCATCCGAATGGTTTAATAAAAGGGATGAAATAAAGCTGATCTTGAAAGATCATTTACTTACAAAGTCAACTAAAGAATGGTTACATGTTCTTGAACCTGCAGATATATGGTGTTCGGATGTTTTTGATTATAATACATTATTAAAAAGCGAAGGCTATACAGTGCTGGATATGGAACAGCAGGTATTTTCGGGAAACAAAAAAATAAAAACTACGCGGTGCCCCGTTCGTGTAGACGGAAAAGTATTGAAATCAGCTAAGGGGGCGCCGGCATTGGGAGAACATACATTAGCTATAGAAAAAGAGTTTGAGTTATAAGGAATTGTTTTTTATAAATTGATAATGATGGTTAAACATATCTTGGTTACTGCCTTTTTAATGCATTTTGCATTTTGCGTTTCAGCACAACAGGTAAAAGATTTTAATCTCCGGTTTTCTGAACGGGGAGAAGATTCCTGGAGCTCCATGCCCCTGGGAAATGGCGAAATATCTTCACAGGTATGGACGGATAAAGAAGGAAAATTACAGTTTTACCTGGGTACCACCGATAGCCGGGATGGAATGGATAACCTGATAAAAGTTGGAAAATTAACCATTCAGTTCGAGCCCAATATCATAGTAAACGGAAAAAACTATGCAGAAGAGTTGTTATTGAATGATGGTGTTTTCCGTATAAAAAACAGTTTGGCCGACATACAGTTCCGCGTGGATGCCAACAGCCCGGAAATAGTAGTTTCAGGTTCATCTGCAGTTCCTGTTAAAATAAAAGTGACCAACAATATATGGCGCACCGAAACACGCGATTGGAACAAGGATGAATATGTAACTGAATACGGCGACAATGAAATGCCTTTCAAACCTTTTATGGAAGCAGATGATGCTTTAAAAAGTTCCGGCGGGGGTATCATCTGGTTTCACAGAAATAAAAATGAAGTATTCTGGAATGAATTAATGAAAGCCAATGGGCTTTTAAATGAAGGAATAGCCAATCCCTTAAAAAACAGAACTTCCGGTGCACTTGTGAAAGGAACGGGGTTACAGGCTTTAAACGATACGGTTTTATATACTGCTAAACCGCAGAAAAATTTTATTATCAAAACAACTGTGCTGGTACAGCAAACAGATACCAGGCAAGGCTATATAGATGCACTTCAAAATCTTGCCGCTAAATCAGATAAGACTACAGCAACTGCTGCGCTGGCTGCTCATAAAAAATGGTGGTCCGGTTTCTGGAACAGGAGTTATGTTTATTTTAATACGGCAGATAAAAAGCTGAACGATACGCTCTTTCTGTTAAACAGGGGATATGTATTGCAGCGTTATGTGAATGCGGTGGGAGGAAGAGGTAACCTGCCCATAAAATTCAATGGATCTACACTGGTGCTGGATACTTACAATGAGGCGATTGGCAGGGTATCCGGAAAGTCGGCAGACGCGAGGTTATGGGGCGGCGCTTTCTGGTGGCAGAATACAAGGCTGATGTATTATCCTATGCTGGCTTCCGGCGACTTTGACCAGATACAGCCGTTCATTGATTTTTATTTAAACCTGTTGCCGGTTGCTAAAAAAATGACTAAAAAATTCCATAAAAATGATGGCGCCCGTTTTTTGGAAACCACTCATTTCTGGGGCGCATGGAGAGGCGGCGACATAGGCTGGGACAGAACGAATTTGCAGCCGGGAATTTCAACTAATCCGTATATAAAAGACCTGGTCATTACGGGGCTTGAAATGTCGAACTATTTATTAGATTATTACAGGTACACGGGAGATGAGAAAATGCTGCGGGAGAAAACGATTCCTTTTATTAAAGAAGTATTGTTGTTCTATGATCAGCATTATCATCGTGATGCATCAGGAAAGCTCCTGATCACCCCGGCTCAATCGCTTGAAACGTATATCAATGCTGTAAATCCAACACCGGATATTGCGGGACTTATAGTTGTAACCGCAAGCGTGATGGAACTTACAAAAGATGAGGATGCATTGGCATTATGCGCCAAACTGCAAAAGGAGCTTCCTGCCATACCAACCGCTGTGAAGGATGGTAAGAAGGTCATCTTACCTGTACAGTCCTACAAAAACAAAATAAATGTTGAGTACCCTGAACTGTATCCGGTATTTCCGTTCCGGATATATGGCCCCGGGAAAAAAGGTACAGAAGTTGCCATCAATACCTTCAAGGAAAAGCAAAGAGCCTATTCAGGGTGGCAGCAAACGGCTATCCAGGCTGCCATGCTTGGCTTAACAGATAGTGCCGCTAAAATTATGAAGATTAACGGCCTGGCATACGACAAGCGGTTTCGCTTTCCGGGATTCTGGGGCCCCAATTATGATTATACGCCGGATCAATGCCATGCAGGTAATTATATGAACACCATACAAAGCATGCTGATGCAGGCTGAAAATAACGATGTGTACCTGGTTCCTGCCTGGCCTGTTGAATGGAATGTTAAATTCAAACTCCATGTGCCGGGTAATAAGCAGGTGGAAGGAGAGTGGAAGAACGGGAAAATGGTAAGTGTAAAAAAGTACCCCGAATCAAATGACACGAATATAATTATTGGTTTTCGTTAATGAAATAATGCTGTTTGTATGAACCCGAATAAAGACGCATCTAAACACAAAGACATCCCGGTATGGAATGCAGAAAACTGGTTTTATGAAGATATTGTTCCGGGAACAAGCATACGTTCCATACGAAGAACAATAAGTGAAGGGGAAAGCATGCAGTTTAATGCTTTGATGCTTGATATGCATCCTTACGTGGCAGATGAAATTTTTGCTAAGGAAGAGGGTATATTTGGCCGGCGGCTGGTGGCAGGAGCATTTGTGTTTAGCGCCGGGTTGGGCCTGGTGGCAACCAATTGTGTAAATGCATTTAGCTATGGGTATGATAAGCTAAGGTTTATAAAACCTGTATTTATTGGCGATACGATCTATACGATCAAAACCGATCTGGACAAGCAACCGAAATATAAAGACATGGGGCTATACAGGGCCTGTTATGAAATATTTAAGAACGAAGGCGAACTGGTGTTATATTGCGAGCATCTGCAAACGGTAAAATATCGCGAACCGGAACAATTTAAAATTTGAGATTTTATATTGATTAATGATAGAGCTTGTAGTATCTCAAATCTAATCTAAAAATTCAAATATCAAATCTTTGATTGCTATGTTTACTAAAATATATTTTGAAGATTATACAGAACAAACAGTACGGGATACCATCGGGCGTACCATTACGGAAACAGATATTGTATTACACGCAGGGCAAACCGGCGATTTTTTCCCTCACCACATGGATGCCGAATGGTGCAAAACCCAACCATTCAAACAACGCATAGCGCACGGTACGCTCATATTCAGCGTAGCCGTTGGAATGACAGCTTCTCAAATCAATGAAGTAGCGTTTACCTACGGCTATGAAAGGCTTCGGTTCATAAAGCCTGTGCATATTGGCGATACCATAAAAGTAAAAGTTACGGTAAAAGGCAAAAAAGAGTATAAAAACCCTGCTCAGGGTTTAGTTACTGAGCTGGTAGAAGTGTACAACCAGTGCAATGAAATTGTAATGGCTTGTGAACATATATTGTTAGCTCAAAAAAGATTAACCTGATGTCCGGAATGATTGAATTAAAGGGGATAACCTGGGGGCATAGCAGGGGGTATACGCCGTTGGTTGCCGCTTCACAACGGTTTAATGAGCTTTACCCGGAAGTTCATATTACCTGGAAAAAAAGAACCCTCCAGGAATTCGCCGACTTCCCTATAGAAAAACTGGTAGAAGCGTACGATCTGCTGATCATAGATCATCCCTGGGTTGGATGTGCTGCTGCAACGCAATGTGTGCTTCCGTTAGACCAGTACCTGTCCGGAACTTACTTACAGGATCAGTTGAAATATTCAACAGGCTATTCCCATCAAAGCTATCAGTATGGAGGGTATCAGTGGGCTTTAGCCATTGACGCAGCCACACCTGTTGCCAGTTACCGGAAAGATTTGTTGTTACAGCAAGGCATTCCGGTACCCGGCTCATGGGAGGAAGTAATTGCAATGGCGGATATGGGCAGGGTAGCGGTGCCGGCTATTCCTATTGATCTGCTGATGAACTTCTATATGCTTTGTATAGCTTTTGGAAAAGAACCTTTTTTAAATAAAGAAGAAGTTATAGATAAGCAAACCGGGCTGCAGGCATTGGATGCCATGCGATCATTGTGGAGCCGGATAAACCCGGAAATGTTTGATTGTAATCCTATTGCCATAGCGGAAATGATGTCTTCTTCAGATGAGTTCTGGTACTGCCCTTTTGCGTATGGCTATTCCAACTATTCAAGAAAGGGCTATGCAAAATATCTTCTTCATTATACAGATCTTGTTAGATTTGAAACTGCAGGTAGCCGTTTACGTAGTACGCTGGGAGGTACGGGATTATCTGTATCGGCATTTTGCAAGCATAAATCCCGGGCATTGCAGTTTGCAGAATGGATCGTATCGGAAAATATTCAGACAACACTATATGTAGAACACGGAGGCCAACCCGCACACAAAAAAGCGTGGGAAGATGAAAATGTAAACCATAACACCAATGATTATTTTATAAATACCCTGCCGGCATTGGAAAGAGCTTATGTACGGCCGCGGTATAATGGATATCTGCATTTCCAGGACGAAGCCGGAATACCTGTACAGAATTACCTGAAGCATGGCGGAAACCCGGCTCAGGTGCTGGAGAAAATAAATCACCTGTACAGGCAAACGAAGCCTGTAATTGCACAGGAGCAGGCAAAAGATTGAATGCTTATAGTAAACATGATAGCAGTAACCTACTCACAGGCTAAACAGTAATACAGAAGCAATGATTATTGACACGCATATCCATATCTGGGACCTGGAAAGAGCAGCATACGACTGGCTGAAAAATGATACCAGCATATTAAACCGCACATATTTATTCGGGGAATTACTACCTTCTTTACCGGCCGCGAAAGTTACACAGGGGGTGCTGGTACAGGCCGCTAATAATATGCAGGATACCGAATTCATGCTGGAAACAGCGCGGAAGTATGATCAGGTTGCAGGTGTTGTGGGCTGGCTGCCTTTGATGGATCCGGCCAAAACATTCGGGATACTGAATGAAAATTTTTTAAATGAAAAATATTTTAAAGGCGTAAGGCATTTAATTCATAATGAGCAGGATCCTGCATGGTTGCTGCAAAGTGAAGTGCTGGAAAGCCTGCAGATACTGGCAATGCATCATATACCTTATGATGTGGTGGGCATAAACGATGATCATCTTCTGACAGCCATAAAGGTTTCGGAAAAAATCCCTGATCTTAAAATTGTGCTTGATCATTTGAATCAGCCGCCTATTGCGGAAAAGAAAAAATTTGGAAGGTGGGGAGAATTGATGAAAACGATTGCCGGTAACAGTAACGTATATGCTAAAATTTCCGGGCTGGGAACCGCATCGGGTAATCCCGCCGGCTGGACTGCAGATGATATCCGCCCATATATTGCCTATACATTGGAATTATTTGGAACCAGCCGCTGTTTTTGCGGTGGCGACTGGCCGGTGAGCCTGCTCGCGGGTTCCTATGAAAATCACTGGATAGTTTACCGGAACATCCTCTCAGACCTTTTACAGGAAGCTGATGCGCACCTGGTTTTACATAAAAATGCTGAACAGTTTTATAAGCTCTGATCATTGCGATGCAGTAATACTTCATCATTATCCAATTCCCGTAATTACATGAATTTACTTTTTGGTATTCTTTTACATGGCATCGGCGCTTTTTCCGCATCGGTTTGTTATACGCCGCAAAAAAAAACCGTATCATGGTCGTGGCAAACTTACTGGCTGATGCAGGCTGCTGTTTGCTGGCTCCTGTTGCCTGTTATAGTAGCATGGATCACTATCCCTCATTTGGTTCAGGTATTAGCTGAAGCCCCGGGTGATGCGATGTGGAGGTCATTTATATTAGGAACGTTGTATGGTATTGGAGGAACTGCTTTTGGCCTGGCTATCCGCTATGTAGGATTCTCGCTTACCTATGCCGTCTCCGTTGGTATTTCCTGCGTGCTCGGTACATTGCTGCCACCACTTTATCGTGACGAATTAGGTGCCGTATTAAGTGGCACAGGCGGCGGTTGGATAATATGTGGTATTACTATTGGCGCAATAGGTATTGCATTATGCGGACTGGCAGGACATTCAAAAGAAAAAGATCTTGCAAAGCGCAGCAGTTCCCAAACGATGTTTTCTTTATCAATAGGCTTGCCATTGTGCATTTTGGCCGGCGTGCTTTCAGCCGTATATGGATTTTCTTTAGACCAGGGACAACCCATTGCCGATGTGGCAGCCCAATACGGGGCAGGTCATTTCCAGGGAAATGTGATATACCTGTTCTCTAATACAGGCGCTTTCCTCAGTACCATGATATATTGTATTTACCTTCATGTAAAACAAAAAACATTCAGGGAATATCTCTCTTTGCGTTCCGCATCAACAGGAAGAAAAGCTGTCTTATCTTTAAACTATATCCTTGCTATTATAACAGGTGTATTATGGTATACGCAATTTTTCTTTTACGGGTTGGGGCATGTGCGTATGGGCGCCTATAAATTTACCAGTTGGGCCATTCACATGATCATGCTTGTATTGATAAGCACCTTACTTGGAATATTACTGAAGGAATGGGTGAACAGCGGTAAATCAACACGGTTTTATTTGATTGCTGCGATTTTTACGCTTATTGTGTCTGTGGTAATTTTAACCTATGGGAATTATCTCGGGCAATTTTAAACCTACTGCCATGCATACATTAAATAATATCGTTTATAATATTCCCGAACTTCCGGTAACATGGCCTATCGTTATTATTGGAGCCGGTGGTATTGTGCAAACCGCGCATCTTCCTGCATACCGGCTGGCAAATTTTTCCGTGACGGGCGTTTTTGATCCTGATCATAAAAAAGCGGTAAAAGTTGCACATGATTTTCAAATACCGGTTATGTATAATAATATAAATGAACTTGTTTCAAAAAATGGCGCCGAAGTTATATATGATGTGGCAGTACCGGGTAGTGCCATGATTAGTGTAATTGAGCAACTGCCCGACAATGCTTTTGTATTATTACAAAAGCCGATGGGAGAGAACCTGGAGCAGGCCAAGCGCATACTTGAACTGTGCAGGCAAAAGAAAATAACGGCCGGTATAAATTTCCAGCTCCGCTATGCGCCTTATATGCTTATGGCTAAAAAAATAATTGCCGGAGGATGGCTTGGTGATATTTGTGATGTGGAAATTTACGTGAATGTATATACGCCATGGCACCTGTGGGATTTTCTTTTTAAGGCTTCGCGGGTGGAAATTTTATACCACAGTATTCACTACATTGATCTTGTGCGGAACCTTCTTGGTAACCCTTCAGGCATATATGCCAAAACTACAGGTCATCCCAAAATGAATGCATTGCATTCTGTTCGTTCCAATATCATTATGGATTATGGAGATATGGTCAGGGCAAATATTTTAACCAATCATGCCCACGAATTTGGCTTACAAAACCAGGATGCCTATATTAAGATAGAAGGAACAAAAGGCGCTATAAAAATACGGATGGGCTTACTGATGAATTATCCTGAAGGCGTTCCGGATCAGTTTGAATATATTTTATCAGATGAAAGTGCTTCGCCTAAATGGGAGGTCTTACCTGTTAATGGCTCATGGTTTCCCCATGCGTTTATAGGCTCTATGGCGGAGATCATGAAAGCAAAAGCGGACCTCACGTATATACCAGACAACTCGGTGGAGGATGGCATTTATACTATGGAATGTGTGGAAGCCGCTTATACTACAGGAAAATTGTAGTATGGAAAGTACCAGTGATAGTAAACAGCATTACCTCGTTTTAAGTATTATGTGTACCAATTGCTGATTACGCATAACCGTAACCGGTATCTGACCTGTCCAGTTCAGCGACTGGTACACATCTATCAGTTGCTTTACATCTGCAATGGCTTTACCACCGGCAGCGCGGATAACATCTTTGTTCCGTAATCCTGATAAAGATAAGAGACTGGTTTCTCCTGCTGATAATACAATGACGCCTGTTTCATCCGGAAGTCCGTAGGCTGAGCGATCGCCCAAACCATCAACAGATTTTACGGCGCCTCCGAGGAATGATACCGCAACGGATTTATTTTCTAATCCTTCATCTGTTATCAATACCGGTAATTGCGGCTGTAATGCTATTTTTTTTAAAGCAGGCTTTTTTACACCGAAGGCATTCATCGGGAAATTCCTGAACCCCGCTTTAAGCGCGGGAGAATTAGCCGCAACCGTATAATCACCCTTTGAAGGATCAGCAAACAACGGATCTCCTGCCAGGCTGTGCTTGTCTGTTCCCCTGCTCTGCGCGTCATGCAATGCAGCAGTATCGGGAAATAAATTGTAGTCAATGCTTTTTCCCCAGTCGTTAACCTGTATGGGTGCATATTTTTTCATTACAATATTTCTTTCAAATACATCGCCGCTGTTCTTAAACCATACATGCGGATGAAAGGAGTTATTGATCATGATATTATTTTCCACTACCCGGTAAAAACCTTCCCGCAGCTTAAGCCCGCCGTTCAAACAAAGATTATTGTAAATATGATAATTGGATGAACCGTCATCGAGGTCAATATCCCAGCCATGATCACAGCGGAAGCGGTTGTTGCGGATAATGGTTTGTTTTTGCGCGTCAAGCAGGACCAACTCAGGGTGAACCGCCACCAGGCTGTCCATATAATTCCTGTCGGGCGCCCAGAAACGGTCGCGGCCCCATGAATTAAAGGAACCATGATCGCCGGTTTCCCGAACGGTATTAAATACATCATTGAACTCCAGTATATGCCCGCCAAAACAACCATCGCCGATATTTATTCCTGCACGCGAAGTATGGTAAATACTGTTATGGCTAACGGTAATGGATGCGGCCACTTCTATCTGCACACCTGTTGCCTGTTTTTCAATATCGCCCAGGTCGTGCAGAAGATTGTCGGTAACAATACATTCCTGTGGAAAGTTATGGGTTAAAGGCCCAGGCGTTTTATCCAACTGGTTATAAGGAATATAATTTTCGTACCCGAAAGATGGAGAACGAACTGCTTTTGTGTCCCCAATAAAACATACCGCGTTAGCGTCGGTATTATAGATATGACACCCGGTTACCGTATCCCTTTTATTATAATTGCTGAACATGATAGCATTGCCTCCGATACCTTCAAAAACACAATCCGCTATTTTGCAGTTTTCCGTTCCGTCTAATAAAACAGCGCCGCCCCTGTAAATCGTCCAGTCGCTGCGCAGCAGCGGCTCTTTGGTATCCATAAACGTCCTTTCATTATGTGCAAAATGCAGGTTGAGTAACTGCACATTTCGTAAAGGACTGCTCATGCTTCCTTTTAATTCGATACTGTTTTTCAGGTGCGACACTTCAATAAGCGCATCGTTCAGGTTTACTCCTTTGGGTGGATAATAATAGAGCAGGTGTTTTGCTTTATCTAACCACCATTCTCCCGGTGCGTCCAATTCTTCAAAAATGTTTTCAACAAAACGGTAGGCTTTGTGCATTTCATTCGGACGGTTATTCTGCCACCCGCCTTCTAATTGTACATTTCCTCCGGCATCAACGCCGGTTATACGATAATGAAATCCGCCCCATTCGTATGCGTGCAGCGCATGTACATACCCGCCTTCAGGGTTTTTCCAGCGTTTTACCCTTTCCTGAGCGATAGCATCGGGGGCTGTTCCATGAAATATTCTGGCAGCGGAATCATAATCCGGGTATCGCGCCAGGGGTTGCAATTTTTGATTAACATAGAGTCTTTCAAAGGAAGCGCCTGCAGGAACAGTAGCCATATATATTCCGTTCTTATAAGGTTTCCATTTCAGGTTGAGGCGTTTGCCCGCGCTGATGGTAACCTTTTCGTTGACATATGCTTTGATTTGCAGCGAGGCCGGCAAAAATCCGGCAGCGTTAATTACAATGGTTTTATCTAAGTAATAAACGCCCTGCCGCAGCTCAACCGATACCGCTTTGTTTTTATTGTGATCACCAAGGGAATGCGCAATGGCGTGCTCAGGCGTTTTAAAAGGACGGGAAATTGTACCCGGGTTATTGTCATTGCCATTAGGCGCTACATAAATTTTAACCTGCGTTAATGCAGGTAAAGTCAGGAGCAAAAAGCATAAGCACGAAAAAGAATTCCTGTTGGGCTGATTCATATAGAACCGGATTTTTTAAACATTTGTTCAACTATTCATGATGTAACAAGGGCTTCGTCTGCTTATCCCTTCTGTTGCGACAAATACGTAATGAGCGATGCAAATTCCTCATACGATAAAGCGTTTGCTAATCCGGGCGGCATCATGGATGTTTCCTGCTCCTTACGTCCCTTAATATCTTTGGTATTGATGGTATGTGCGGCTCCGGTAATATCGCGCAGCACAATCCTGTCTGCCGATTCACCTGTTACAAAACCCATCTGACTTTTACCATCTTTAGTGGTAACGAGCACTGTTGCAAAGCCCTGGGAAATGGAGGCGTTGGGCTTAAGAATGGATTCCGCAATTTGCTTCCGTGTCATAATGGAACCGATCTGCCCCATGAATGGTCCTTTCATAGGTTCGCTTTTATTAATGCTATGGCAGGCAATGCAGCCCTGCTGAACGAAAAGTTTTTTACCGGTAGCGGCGTTGCCTTTAATTTTATCCATAGCAAGCATAATATCTTCTATAGATGATTTTCCGATCTGCCCTTTTTGATTCCTGATCTTGTTAAGGTCAATTTTGGCCTCATGCACTGATTCAGTTTCTTCTTCTCCGCCAAACTGGGTGATGCCCATCCTCAGCTTTCCATTGAGCGTGGCAAAAAGAGCTTTTCCGGCCGCATCGGATTTGCTCCATTCCTCCGTGAGGAACGCATTGATTTTATCTGAAGCCGCCCAGGTTATGGGTTTGTAGTAAGGTCCGTGTGTGTCGGGGCGGGTACTCCACCACCAGGAACCATCATACGGCGCTTCTGTTTTATAAACACGGCCTAATGTAGTAAGAATCTGAGCTTTCAACGCTTCGTCCTGCAATTTACCGTAAGCAGCGATCAGTCCGTCCACAGCTTTTTGATCGTGCATATAGCGCAGGGCCCATAGTGCCAGCGTGGAATTTTGGGAACCGATGGCGGCCACACAGGCATCCACCGCATTCAGCTCTACCAGGGCCTTTACGGCAAGATGGGCGGGAATGATAGCGGTGTTGGGAGTGGCATGAGGTCCTTCTTCTCCCGCAGGAGGAGATACAAATGATGCGGGAACCGGTATTTGCAGCAATGCCTCCGCCGCCGCTGTGCGGCCAAGGCGGCCCAAGCCAATGATAGATGCTATCTGAACGCGCGGTGAAGCATCTTTTAGCCCGTTGATAAAAGGTTCAGGAGGTACTTCTTCTAAAAAGGGTTTCCGGTCGGCAAGCGCATGCAGCGCGAATTCCCTCACCGCCTCTTCCGCGGTAAGCCCAACTAAATTTTTGATACCATCTTTGCCTGCTGCCTGCGCGTAGGTATAAATCCCGGCTACGCGGGCATACAACGGAAGGCTTTTATCGGTTGCCAGTTCCCATGCCGTCTTGGCGGCTTTCTTTTCCGAACGGCTAAGCAACTCCTGTTGTGCGCTCAGCCTGGCTGCAGCGCTGCCGGATTTTAACAGCGACTGCAGTTCGCTTATAGAAGCAGCATTAAGATCGGGGAAGGGCTTGTATTCCCAGTTTTTGGGTACAGCGCGTACCACGAATCCTTTGTCGGGATTGCCCGAATAGCCGGCCCCATCCCAGGCAGAAAGATAGAGCCTTCCGGAAGCATCAATATCCAGGTCGGTAACCTGTGGTAATTTAATAAAATCTTCCTCCTCCTGTGTGTAACTTCCCCCTGATGGGGTTACCCTGTGGATATATACCTGACTTCTTCCCCAGTCCGCCATCATGGGTACGTTGTTATATTTATCCGGCCAGGCAGGGTCATCCATAAAAAGTGATCCGGTACCGGAGCCGCCTCCAAGGTCAACCATGGCAGGAATAATTTCTTCCGTAAAATGTTTAAACAATACAGGGTATCCGTATTCTCCCGATTGTAGCTGGTGACTGAAACGGATGTTCCAGCCGCCCCCGTCGTTGGTGTTGTCGCGGGTAAAAATGTTCATATAAGGGTCAATCGCCACATCGTAAATATTGCGCAGTCCATGTGAATATATTTCCATTTCCGTACCGTTGGGGCGTACCCGTACGATACCTCCGCCCAGCATCGTTAATTTTTTACCGTCACGGTCTATCGCATCATGAAAGCCAAAATCGCCAGTGGCAATATATATCCATCCATCTATCCCCATACGGATGCCGTTGGTGGCATGGTCGGTACCGCGGCTTTTAAGAAATGTGGGGTTGCTGATATGTTCGATCAGTGGCTTGGCCGGTCCATCGGCAACACCATTGTTATCCTTATCTTCAAAAACCACGAGGTCCATTCCCGTGGCAACACTATCTGCGCCGAATTGGGTATGCAGTACAAAAAGCCGGTTGCCAAGGGATATGATCCCGCGGGGATTGTCTACCGCAGCATATTCCGTATGACTGTCTATTATACCGTCATTGTTGCAATCCACTAATCTGATGATCATCCCTTTACCGGGGTCTTTACCCAGTGAACCGATCATATCCACTCCAACATATACTTCCCCGGTAGCGGCTACAGCAAGGCAGGCAGGACTGGGAGTAAGATCGGGGCCTGCAAAGCCGGTGATCTGAAGCTCATCCGGCCAATTTAAGCTGGCGCTCAGCGAATCAATAGATGCTAATGCATTGTTTCTTTGCGCGGGTTCACAGTCTTGTTGTTTGCCTGTATGGCAGCCAGTAAGCAGCAGTAGGGTACAGGCGAGGCTTAGTATAATTCTCATCATGTAAGTATGTTAAAAAGGGGCTTAAAGTACTGCATTCTTAGCGATTTTAAAAAAACTAATCCGGGTGATTGTTATTTTCTTTCTGGTTGTATTATATTGCTCACTAAACGATGCTGCATTGTTGCAAAAAAACTGATAAGCCTTAAATGTGGGGTCATGATGAAATGTTTGGATAAAATATTCCTCCGGTTTTTCCTTCTTTCCCGGAAGTATGGAAATGTATATGTTTTTGTGCTCCTATTATTATTTCCATCAACCATTGCCAGGGGGCAGGAACTCCGTTACATATACAAAAGCGGAGAGAACGGCTACCAGTGTTTTCGCATACCCGCTATTGTTACTACCACCAGCGGAACCCTGCTCGCATTTGCAGAAGCGCGGCGGAATAATTGTGGTGATGCCGGCGATATTGACCTGGTGTTAAAACGTTCCTTTGATGGCGGCAAAACCTGGAGCGCGATGGAAACCATATGGGATGACGGCGCTAATACATGCGGGAACCCGGCTCCTGTGGTAAACAGCAATACCGGTGCTGTTACCCTCCTTTCAACCTGGAACCTCGGTGCAGATCATGAGAAGGATATTATTGCGGGAACAAGCCGGGATACGCGCAGGGTATTTGTATTTTCCTCTGCTGATGATGGCAGTAGCTGGTCTGCCCCGAGGGAGATAACAAAGGATGTAAAGAAAGAGGACTGGACATGGTACGCTACCGGCCCGGTGAATGGCATACAGATCCGGAAAGGGAAATACAAAGGGCGGCTGGTTATTCCCTGTGATCATATTGAAGCGGCATCCAAAAAATATTTCTCGCATAGCATTTATTCGGATGATGGAGGAAGCACCTGGGTATTAGGCGGCACAACGCCGGAGGATATGGTTAATGAGTGCACGGTAGCCGAACTACCCAACGGTAACCTGATGCTGAACATGCGTAACTATGGCCCAACACGGCATCGTAAAGTTTCTATCAGTAAAAACGGCGGAGAAAGCTGGTCGGCGCCCAAAACCGATACGGAGCTTACGGAGCCTGTGTGCCAGGGCAGCCTGCTGTGGTATGCCCACCCCGGAAAAAAATCGTTCCTTGCATTTTCCAATCCTGCAAATGCAGCCTCAAGAGTAGCCATGACCGTTAAAATAAGCTACAGTAAAGGAAAGTCATGGAAGCTGAAAAAGTTATTGCATGCCGGCCCGTCGGCGTACTCCAACCTGGTACAACTGCCCAATGGCAACCTGGGCTGCCTGTATGAAGCCGGTAATAAAAACCCGTATGAAGGCATCGTGTTTGAAGAGATAACGCTGGATACTTTTGAGCAGAATTGATAGTGTATTGTGCCTTCTGGCAATTGTTATCAATTTTGAAACGGAGGGGAGGAGCTGAACATCATTATTATTCGTTAAACAACCTGTCGTGGATATCCCCCATATCCTGTTCAAGCATGCGGGTAAATTTGCTGAAAGCGGCATCGTTGCCTCTTATTTTGGCAAGCTCCTGCAAATCGGAAATTCTTTCATAATCAATGGAGGTATCAAAAAGAAGGGCACGCTGTTGCAGGTCTTCCATATATGTATGCTTATCTAATGCTTTATAAGTCATCTGCATGGCTGAAAGCTCATCAGGTGAAGGATTAAAATCGAATATGGTTTCCATACTGCAAAATAATATTTTTTTTAGTTGGTAAACCATGCAGGATTTGGCATGCAAAAAGACAAGGGGAAAGTATCCGCTGACCGCAAAGTGGTCATATGTTTAAAGAATTATAAATTAGTTTAGATACGACCCCAAAGGGGTCGCAGGCAATCAGGGTGAACTTGCAATAAATATTGAGTTACTTTTACACTAAACAATGCATCATTGAAAGCATTTAAAAAATATTATATCATTCCCGCTCCGCCCGAAGAAGTATACAACGCTTTAACCAATCCTTTGGCCATAAGGCTGTGGACAGGCGAGCCGGCTACCATGTCTGCCGATCCAGGTTCGGAATTTTCATTGTGGGGTGACAGTATTGAAGGAAAGAATCTTGAATTTGTACCGGGTAAAAAAATTGTACAGCAATGGTATTTTGGCGATGACGGTGAAGCTTCCATTGTTACCATTCTATTGCATCCTCATGCACAGGGAACATCGGTGGAGTTAAAGCACAGCAACATTCCCGACAGTGAATTCGATGATATTACGGAGGGCTGGAATACCATTTATTTCAAATCGCTCCATGAATTTTTTGAATAACCTTGCCCATGGAGTCTGTTATAAAAACGGCTACCGTTAGTGAACTTAAAGATGAGCTGCAATCTGTTCCACCCGCACAGGTTTTGGCGCTTTGCCTGAGGCTGGCAAAATTTAAAAAAGAAAACAAGGAGCTACTCACTTACCTTCTTTTTGAAGCCCACGATTTACCGGGTTATATGGAAGCGGTGAAGCGGGAAATTGACCGGCTATTTAGTGAGATCAATTCTTCGAATATCTATTTCGCTAAAAAAACGATTCAGAAAATACTAAGCATTACCAATAAACATATTAGGTATACCGGCTCTAAACATGCCGAAACGGAGCTGTTGTTATACTTCTGCATTTCCCTAAAAGCTTCCGGTATTCCCATAAAAAAAAGTACGGCGCTGATTAATCTTTTGGCAAATCAAATTAAAAAGATCGAAAAATCGCTCGCATTCCTGCATGAGGATCTGCAATATGATTATATAAAAGCTTTTGAACAGTTGAAAGCAAATTGATCTTATTTTTAATTCTCTGCAATGCCTCCTGCCGCAGCAAATGCTGCATTCCGTTCGTCAAACAGCATACCTTGTCACTCATTAAATAACCTGTCGTGGATATCCCCCATGTCCTGTTCAAGCATACGGGTAAATTTGCTGAAAGCGGCATCATCGCCTCTTATTTTGGCAAGTTCCTGCAAATCGGAAACCCTTTCATAATCAATGGAGGTATCAAAAAGTAGTGCCCGCTGTTGCAGGTCTTCCATATATGTATGCTTATCTAATGCTTTATAAGTCATCTGCATGGCTGAAAGCTCATCAGGTGAAGGATTAAAATCGAATATGGTTTCCACTATCTTCATTGGCAGAAGTCTTTCCCTTATCCTCCTGTTCATATTCAGGGTTACCAAGCCACAAAAATGGTTAGTAATTTACTGAATCTGAATACCGTCCCGTTTTTTTATGTAAATGAATACAGAAAATAATTCCTTTGCTTTCAGGTGTAGAAAAAGGCCAGTACTGTGACTGCAGCAAATCTTTGCTGTTAACAACGGCTACAATGCGATTTTGTAAGACATCAATGGCTCTATTTCGTTTTTCGTTATTAGTAAGCTCTTCAAATATGCCCCAGCAAATAACACTTTTCCATCGGATCATACTTTCTATACTTTCTATCTGAAAGCAAACATTTGGGTTTTTTCTAAGCAATTGGAGTTTCAAACCTTCATACGTGCGCCCATATATATAGATTCCATCATAAGCATAACAGATCGGTATAACATATGTCGTCTCATTGGCATGACAACCCATATGCCCAATAACATTATCGTACAGTACGCGCTCTATTTGTTCTTCACTTAGATCCTGCTCCATTTCTTTTAAAATTTAAATTGTGTAAAGAGATTTAATTACTTAAATATACTGTTTTTAAAAGGGAAAGTCCTATCAATGCTTCAGGATTGGTGTGCAATCGTATATCGAATACTTTGATAAAAAAATAGCGTTTCTTTTCTTAAAGCTGGTCATTAGACAGTTGTTTTTCAAACTTCAGATCAACGTATTCTAAATCAAGACTTCAAAATTTAAAAATGAGTTTCATGCCCGGTTGCAGGAAGTGCAGCGAGCAAAAATGACACTAGAACAAAATCACGAAAACTGGAGAGAGCAAGGGAGTTGATATTATCCGGGGATATTGAAATTTCAGACTTCAGCGATCCAAGAAAAGGATAAGCCGGCTTTTTCGTCGGCTTATCCTGCTCCGTTGCCCGACCTGGATTCGAACCAAGACAATCAGATCCAGAGACTGATGTACTACCATTATACTATCGGGCAATGTGCTATATAAAAGAACCAGGGGGCGGCAAAGCTACAACTTTCCCTTTATTTTACAAATTGCTTTCCTTGTATATATACTTTGCTTTTTTGAATTGTAAGCTAAAGTCGTCAGTTTACAGGAAAGTTCTATAATTTTAATTTCACAGCCGAAAGATTTATGAAAAAAGTGGAATTCATCTGTTCCTGAGTAGGGCAGTTGGAATTTTCTGCCTACATGTATTTGATAACAAACGCTTAAGCCCAAAACTAACTTTAATTGTTCGCCGATTTGCCATATGATGAAAAGGAATTGCTCCGGCACATAGCTGACGGTAATGCAGATTCTTATAAGCTGCTGTTTAACCGTTACTGGGACCAGATTTATTCCACGGTTTTTTATTTTACCAAATCTCCGGAGACTTCGGCAGATATAACTCAGGATATTTTCGCACAGATCTGGGTAAAACGCCAATACCTTCTATCTGTGAATAATTTTGAATCTTATCTCTACATTTCTGCGCGTAATCTGATTTTTGACAGGTTGCGGAAAAAAGAGTTTTCCGGGTCAAGGGACGATTTTTTCAGGCAATATTTTTCAGATACGGTTTCTGACCAGGATCCTTCTTTACAACTTGAGTATAAAGAGTTTCATGCGCTCATTCACCAGGCGATTCACCAGCTTACCCCACAGCAGCAATCCGTTTTTAAACTGAGCAGGTTTGAGGGATTAAGTCATGCAGAAATTGCCGGGAGGATGGGATTGTCTAAACGCACTGTAAAAAACTACATGGTAAATGCAATAAAATTTATCAGGGATTACCTTCAGTCTCATTCCGGATATTTACTTGTATATATCTGGATATGGAATTTTTAAAAAATTCATTCTTAACAGGGACCTTCTTCTTTTGTTTTACGTCTTTATAACACACCTATCAATATTTAGCATTGCAACACACTCAACAATTACTGGAAAAATTCCTGAACGAGCAAATCACCCCCGGTGAGTTGGAAACGTTTTTAGCGGCGATAAAAGATCCTGTTAACCTTGAAATGGTGAAAGAAGTATTAGAACAAAAGTTAACTTCTAAAGCTTATCAGGGGCTGTCAAGCCACAAAGCACTTGAGCATTTATTTGAGAAAATGATCATCCGGTCGGAAAGTATGGAGGATAGTACGGTGGGTATGGGTGTAGATACTATGCACATGCTTACACCTCAACCATCTTCAGTTCCTGTTGTTCCGCTTGAACAGCCTGCTCCTTCTGTACGCCGCTTTCATGCTTTCAGGCGTAGCTGGCTTCGTTATGGGGCGGCTGCGGTATTGATAATCGGGGCGGCGAGTTATTTCTGGTTCAGGCCTTCCCTTTTAAAGCAAAACACGATAATCCATACTGTTTCTGCAAAAGAGGTGATAGCACCGGGGGGCAATAAAGCCGTTTTAACCCTTGCCGATGGTTCTACGATTATACTCGACAGCGCTGCAGATGGCAGGCTTGCTGAACAGGGAAATACAAAGATTGAGAAACTGAAGAACGGACAGATCATTTATATACCTTTTGACTCTAAAGATCAGCCTGTGCTTTTTAATACGATGACCACTCCGAGAGGTGGCCAATATCAGCTCACCCTGCCTGATGGTACGGGAGTGTGGCTGAATGCCGCATCATCCATTACGTATCCCACTGCTTTTGCAGGCAGTGAAAGGAAGGTGGAAATAACCGGCGAAGTATACATGGAAGTAAAGAAAAATATTAGCCAGCCTTTCCGGGTTCAGGTGAATGATATTACTGTGGAGGTTATAGGCACCCATTTTAATATAAATTCTTATAACGATGAATCGCTGGTGAAGACTACACTCATAGAAGGGAGTGTTAAGGTTAGTTATGGCAATGTTTCGGAGCTTTTACAACCTGGTCAGCAGGCGCAAATTGCAAATACTGGAAATGCAATGAATGCCGGCGTACATAGCCAAAAGGAACGACAGATTCTTATACAGAAAAACGCCGATACCAGGCAGGTAATGGCCTGGAAAAACGGGCAGTTCAATTTTGATGGCGCCGATCTGCATACCGTCATGCGGCAACTGGAACGCTGGTACGATATACAGGTGCGTTACCAGGGGAATGTATCAACAGATGTTTTTCGGGGACAGCTCACACGCGACCTGAACCTGTCGGACATGCTGGAGATTCTTGGAAAAATGGAGATAAAGTTTAAACTGGAAGGAAGGATACTGACTGTAACACAGTAAAATTTGATCACTGAAAACTACAGTAAAATGAAGTCTTTATCATCATAAGGCAGACAAGGTTTCGAATAAGATTACCCTGAAAGAAAAACCGGATCATGCTGGCGGCATGATCCGGAATAAACTCGGGTTAATCAAATTATTACAACCGTTCGAATGACTGCTTATTCATTAACCCAACCGCGGTAATCAAAAATTAAACCGCGGGTAAAAAACAAAGTTATGCATTTAAAAGCACTTTGTAGCCGGTATCGGCATGCTGTTTCATTTTCGTTGTTGAATCCTTTGCTCAACAAGATTGACAATCAGCCAGTGATCCGGCTTTTAACCAAAACAATGCTCATCATGAAAATGGTTTTCATTTTAATGACAGCAGCTTTCCTCCATGCTTCGGCAGGAACAGAGGCACAGGACATCAGCTTTTCCGGCAAGGACATTACGCTGGAGAAAATTTTTGATGTTGTTAAAAAACAAACGGATTTTAATGTTTTTTACAAAGCTTCGATGCTTAAAGGAACCCGGCCGGTAACGGTGTTTGCCAAAAACATTTCGCTGGAAAGCTTTCTCCGGGAAGTATTGAAAGACCAACCATTGGATTACACGATTAAGAGCAGGAATATTATTATAAGCAGGAAAGCAGTGGCACAGCCTGTAGCTATTCCTCCGCCACCCCTTTTCACTGTAAAAGATATACCGCTGATCTCTGTTTCGGGTTTGGTAAGAGGCTCTGATGATTTACCGCTCGCCGGTGTAAGCGTATTGGAAAAAGGAACATCCAATGGCACGTCTACAAATTCGGAAGGCAGGTATACGCTGAATGTTCCTAATGTAAACGGAACATTAGTATTTAGCTTTGTAGGCTATGTAAGCCGGGAAGTTGCGATAAACGGAAGGTCTGTTATAGATCTGATCCTTGTGGCAGAAGACAAGGCACTTGATGATATTGTAGTGGTGGCTTATGGTGCCCAAAAAAAAGCACACGTTACCGGCTCAGTAGCTACGGTAAAGGGAGAAAAAATAGTGGATATACCCGTTGCTAATGTTTCAAACACACTGGTAGGAAGATTACCAGGTTTGATAGCTGTAAACAGGAGCGGTCGGCCCGGTGCAGACGAGGCTACGATAAGTATACGAGGCTTTGATAATATGCTGGTTATTATTGATGGGATAGAGCAATCTATGAATAAAATTGACCCGAATGAAATTGAAAGTATTTCTATCCTGAAAGATGCATCAGCAGCTATTTACGGCGCAAGGGCAGGTAATGGGGTAGTTGTGATTACCACCAAGCGGGGAGCCAGCGGCAAGCCGGTATTTAATTTCAGCTCTTCCTATGGAGTACAGACTCCCACCCGCCTGCCCAAATTTGTAGATGCACCCACTTTTGCAAAAGTTATTAATGATGCCGAGGCGTCCCTGGGGCGGGCTCCGAAATTTTCAGAAGAAGAAATTGAAAAATACAGGAACGGTACCGATCCTGCTTATCCCAATACAGACTGGGTGGATGAATTGTTTGTAAAATGGACTCCTATCAGCCAGTATAACCTGAATACTTCCGGTGGAAGCGACCGGGTAAAGTATTTTTTTTCTCTTGGTTATGTGGATCAGCATGGTATGCTCAGGTCCGGTGATGCACAGTACAGAAGATACAATATGCGCTCGAACATAGATGCGAAGATATCAGATAATTTTTCTGTTTCCCTTGATCTGAGTGGGAATATAGAGCAGAGGGACTACCCCGGGGCAACTACAGAACAGATATTCGAAAACCTGTTCTTTGCACAACCTATCTATCCTGCCCGTTTTCCTGATGAAACCAAATTGCCTTTTTACGGACAGTCCGGCTCGCAAGCTATCGGACGGGCAAATAAAGCTATCAGCGGGTATTCGTACGACAACAGGAAGAACCTTATCGCCCAGTTAAATTTAAAGTATGCTATCCCTTTCGTAAAGGGACTGACTGCTACGGCTGCCCTGAACTATTCGCCAGGTTATAATTACCTGAAAGACTGGAGAAAGCAGTTTTCACTATATACTTACGACAGGGCAACAGATATCTATACTGTTGCCAGTGTAATGGAAAGGAATACATTAAATGAGACCATGACGAGATTTGACGGCATGACTAATCAGGTATTCCTGAACTACAACAAAGTATGGGGGGCTCATTCCCTGAACGCCATGGCGTTAGGTGAATTTATCCAGAGTAAGAATAACACCATTAGCGCTTATCGTGAAGGGTTTATAACTACTGCCATTGACCAGCTTTTTGCCGGGCAGGATCTGAATAAAAACAATAATGGATCCGCAAACGAAGATGGCCGAATGGGGTATGCCGGGCGGTTTAATTATTCGTATGCGGGAAAATACTTTGCGGAAGCTACTTTTAGGTACGATGCTTCTGCCAAATTTATTGAAGATGAACGATGGGGCTTCTTCCCGGGTATTTTATTGGGCTGGAGAGTTTCTGAAGAAAACTTTATGCAAAATGTTGCTGCTATCAGTAACCTGAAATTAAGATTCTCACACGGTCTTGCCGGAAATGATTATGTAGGACGATTTAATTATCTCACGGGATACCGGTTTGGTGGCAATGCGGTGTTTGGAGAAACCCCTCTTATTTCTAACGGTATTGTGTCAAGAGGCCTAGCCAATCCCGATTTAACCTGGGAAAAAACTGCAACTACAAACTTTGGGGTAGATGCAGACTTTTTGAATGGCCGTTTAGGAATGGAACTGGACGTTTTCTATCGAAAAGTAACGGATGTTCCGGGAAGAAGGTACCTGTCGCTGCCTACCACTTTCGGCGCTACACTGCCTGAGGAAAATATCAATAGTTTCGACAACCGTGGATTTGAATTATTGCTGAGGTACCGGGATAAGGCGGGCGATTTTAATTATTTGATAGAAGGAAATGTTTCCTGGGCACGTGCCAAATGGATCAATTATGATGAGCCTGTGTATCCGGATGACGCGACCCGCGAGCGCTTACAGCTTTCAGGGCAGTGGAAGAACAGGTGGTTCGGATATGAAGCGTTGGGCCTATTTCAGTCGCAGGATGAAATTGACAAATGGCCGGTCATACAGGATGGGAATAATAATACCACCATTAAACCCGGCGATATAAAGTATGCGGATTATAATGGAGACGGTGCTCTTGATTTCAGGGATAATCATGTGATCGGGCGGGGCACAACTCCGGAAATTATTTTTGGACTTAATTTATCCGGAAACTATAAAGGCTTTGACTTATCCATGCTATGGCAGGGGGCTTCCAATTTCAATGCCTATTTTACGAACGGCGCGCAGGTGACTTATTTTAATGGAACAGTTCCATACGATTATCTCGCAGACTACTGGTCTGAAGATAATAAAAATGCCAGATTCCCCAGGGTACTGCCCGGTGGCGCAACTAACAACGGTTATCAATCTACTTTCTGGTTGCAGAACGCCAATTATCTAAGGCTTAAAAATTTCCAGATTGGGTACAGTTTCCCAGGGCTGGCTAAGTCAGGGGTTATTCAATCGTTACGGCTTTTTATCTCGGGGTATAACCTGGTTACTATTGATAAAGTATATCCTTTTGATCCCGAAACCGGCACTGATCGTGGGTGGCATTATCCACAGCAAAAATCGGTGAGCGCAGGCATTAACCTCACTTTCTAAGTTCAGACTCTAAAAATTTTGATCATGAAAAAGTTAACATATAAGTTTTTGTTCCTGCTTTTGGTAGTAAGCATGGCCTCATGCCGGAAGCAGTATCTTGACAAAGCACCGCTGGATATTATTTCAGATGCTCAGGTTTGGAACGATCCCAACCTGATCCAGGCTTATGCAGTTAATCTGTACAGTGCCGCACCTACTACGGGTATTTTTAAGCAATTCAGTTTCAGCCGGGGAATAAACCCTGCCAGGGAAATAACGGTTACGGATGAAGGCAGAACGAGCTATGACTGGGCATGGGAAGTAATTACCTGGAATAAAGGGCTGCTCAATGGCAGTGGGAATATGCTGAATTATTGGGACTATAACTACATCAGGGCGTGTAATGAATTCCTGCAATTGATTGAAACCGGGAATGTGAGTGATGAAATAAAGGCACTGTATAGTGCAGAGATACGGTTTTTAAGAGCTTTTGTGTATTTCGAAAAGGTCAAACGTTATGGCGGCGTCCCTTTGATCACAGAGCCCCAGAAGGCAGAAGAAGGCGAAGCCCTTTTTGTAACCCGTAATACGGAAAAGGAAATTTATGATTTCATTTTGAATGAATGTAACGCCATTGCTGGTATGCTGCCCGAAGAGCATCAGGCAGAAATGAGAGGCCGGGCTACAAAGTATGCGGCGCTTGCATTAAAGAGCCGTGCGATGTTATATGCTGCAAGTATCGCAAAATACGGACAGGTTCAGTTGAACGGGCTGGTAGGCATTCCTTCAGCCGAGGCCCAGGCATACTGGCAGGCCTCGCTCGATGCATCGAATGCCCTCATTCAATCAGGTAAGTTTCTGCTCTTTAATGAATATCTTGACGATAAAGCAAAAAATTACCAGATGCTCTTTCTTCAAAAAGACAATGCAGAGATCATCTGGGCGAGAAAATTTGTGAGTGTACTGCAGGGACATTCATTGGATATGTTCCATTCTCCCGAAAGCTTCAAAACCGATTGGGGAAATCTGGTAAATGTAACTGTTGAGATGGTTGATGACTATGAAATGGTGGATGGCTCGCCGCGCACAATTGACTGGGCGAATATTACAGGCTATCCGAAAGAGATATTAAAAAACAAGGATCCAAGGTTCCATGCCAGCGTATTCTATCATGGACAACCCTGGCAGGGCGATTCCATTGTGCTGTACTGGGGAATAGATGTGGATACGGATGGTGACGGGGTCAAAGAACGTTTGTCGTCGGGCAGCCAATCATATAATGGCATGGCACAGGTGGGTAAAGATGCCAATGGTTCGGATGCCACCAAAACAGGATTTCTTTTGAAAAAATACCTGGATGAAAGCAGGGTTCGCGCCACTGCGCTGCAGTCTGACCAGGACTGGATACTTTTTCGGTTTGGTGAGATATTGCTGAACCATGCTGAAGCGGCTTTTGAACTTGGTCATACCGGAGATGCGCTTACCTCCATCAATCAGATAAGAGCAAGAGCCGGGGTTCTGCCGTTAGCCGCGGTAACTATTGATGATATACGACATGAACGTAAAATAGAGTTAGCATTTGAAACACACAGGTGGTGGGACCTGAATCGCTGGAGATTATCTATGACCGCCTTAAATAAAAATTTCAAAAGTGTAAGGGGCTATTACGATTATGCCGCGCAGCGTTTCAGCTTTGAAGTAGGTAGTGCTGACGGATATACCCGGGTATTCAAACAGGAGCATTATTACCAGCCGCTTTCCGAAAGTATCATCAATAATAATCCCAATCTGATAGAAAATCCGGGATATTAAGTGGTTCCCATTCGTTTTTTCAACAGCGCTGACTCCGGTTTAAAGAGCCGGCGCTGTTGATTATTTTTACCACAGTATGCAGCTATTATCAGCCATCAGTAATGGTATTGGATTTATATGGCATACCGCCAGTTTATAAACATATGTATATGAAAAAAAACATAGTAATTGTTGCTGTTCTGTTTCATTGCTTTTCTTTTCTGGAAGTTAATTCGCAACAGTTCGTCGAGTTAAATAAAAAGTTCAATGGACCTTTAAAGGTGTTTCCGGCCAATCCCAGGTACTTTACGAATCAAACCGGTAAGGCTATTCTCCTAACGGGCTCCCATACCTGGGAAAATTTCCAGGATATGGAGGCCGATGACGGGCGTCCGTTGTTTGACTGGAATGGTTATCTGGATATGATGCAGGAACATAATCATAATTTTATGCGTTTTTGGGTTTGGGAACATCCGGAAAAAGTAGCCTGGTCGCCGGTAATGACGCGTATAAGCCCAATGCCATATAAAAGAACAGGCAAAGGCCCGGCTAATGACGGAAAACCCAGGTTTGATCTTGATCAATGGGATGACGCTTATTTTGAGAGAATGAGAAACCGTGTGATAGATGCAGGGAACAGAGGAATATATGTTTCAATAATGATGTTTCAGGGGTGGAGCCAAAATAAATTAGGCAGAAAATATACAGATCCCTTTCTATCTCACCCTTTTCATAAAGCCAACAACATTAATGGTATTGATGTATTGAACACTACCAGGGATGAAGAAGGCAAACCTACCTTACATAGTCTTGGAAATAAAAAGGCACTCGCAAGACAAGAAGCATATGTTCGGAAAGTAATTGAAACGGTTAACGACCTGGATAATGTTTTGTATGAAATTATTAATGAAGGTGGAACAACAGAATGGTTGTATCATATGGTTAATTACATCCGGGCGTATGAGAAAACAATGCCGAAGCAACATATGATCGGTTTAGGCAGCAGGGTTAGCCCTCCTATGCTTAACCAGGAATTATGGGAAAGCCCCGCCGATTATATATCACCTACCTGGGAACCCGCTGGATGGTCTCTGCCCGGTTCAACTTTTGTAGAGGATTATGGTGATAACCCGCCGGCAAATAATTATGATAAAGTGTGTATTGTTGATTCCGATCATTTGTGGGGGCATGGAGGTAATTATATTTGGGCATGGAAAAGTTTTTGCCGGGGATTACAAGTAATTTTTATGGATCCCTGGCGACCGATGAAAGGAACTTACGATCCGAAGGAAGAAAGCTACATTGTTATAGCCGGAGGAATTACCAAAGACGATAAGGATTACCCGGATAATCAACCGCTGAGAGAAAGCATGGGGTATATTCGTAATTATGCAGAAAGAATGAACCTGCCCAAAATGATTCCGCGCAGTGATTTATCAACAACAACATATTGTCTTGCCAATCCGGGAGAAGAGTACCTGGTTTTTTTTCCACAGGGAGGCAAGGCAACTATTAACCTGTGGCACGTGAAAGGAGAGGTAGACATAGAATGGTTCATTCCTGCACAGAACCGTCTGGTAAAAGGAGTGGTTCCGGTAGCGGGTGGTTATTTTACTAATTTTGAAGCGCCTTATACCGGACCGGCGGTACTTTACTTAAAGAAAAAACAATGACTGTTTTAAATGGAAACAAGCATGCACAATTTTAGGTATACTATGAGCATAAGTCTGTTTTTATTGGCTTCTGCGGGTTGTAACAATGACGCTCCGGATCAATATGCCGGCTGGACGATGGTAAATGGCAATTACACCGGAAATAAATATTCTTCCCTTACAGCAATAGATACAACCAATGTGCAGCAGCTGCAGGTGGCATGGACTTACCGCACAGGGGACGCGGATACCGCTGCGCATTCGCAAATTCAATGCAATCCAATTATTGTTGACGGTATAATGTATGCCGTATCGCCACAACTTAAATTGTTAGCGCTTGATGCTGCAACCGGCGTACTCAAATGGGCGTTTCTTCCTTACGATACAGCGGGCTCAGATAAGAAAGCGAATTTCAATCTCAACAACAACCGCGGTGTTGCATATTGGAGCGATGACAAAGATGATAAGCGGCTATTTTATACGGTCGGCGAATTTATTTGCGCTGTGGATGCCGGCACGGGTAAACTAATCACAGCATTTGGTAATGAAGGCAAAGTGGATTTGCATGAGGGATTGGGCGATCGGGCGGCCGGTCTCTTTGTTACCGCAACGTCTGCTCCCACCATTTATAAAGATCTTTTGTTAACAGGTACGCGGGTTTCCGAAGGTATGGATGCGGCGCCGGGTCATATCCGTGCTTTTGATGTGCGTACAGGACAAATGAAATGGATCTTTCATACTATACCACAGCCGGGCGAGCCGGGCCATGAAACATGGGAAGATAAAGATGCCTGGAAGATGACCGGGGGCGCTAATAACTGGATGGGCATGACCATTGACCAGGAACGCGGTATTGCCTATGCACCTACAGGGTCGGCTGCTATGGATTTTTATGGGGGCAAAAGACTGGGTGCTAACCTGTATGCCGATTGTTTACTGGCCCTGGATGCATTAACCGGAAAGTTGCGCTGGCATTTTCAATATATTCATCATGATACCTGGGATTATGATCCATCTTCAGCGCCGGTGTTGCTAACGGTAACGCATAACGAAAAAAAAATTGATGCCGTGGCACAAACTACCAAAACAGGCTTTGTATTTGTATTCAACCGCGATACAGGCGAACCTTTATTTCCAGTAGTGGAAACACCGGTAGATACGGCTACGGAACTGGCAGGGGAACGTTTGTGGCCTACCCAGCCCATTCCGCAAAAGCCGGCGCCCTTTGTGCGGCAGTCTTTTTTAGAAAAAGATATTAATCCCTATTTATCAGAAGCGGAATATGAAGAAGTGCAAACCCGCCTACTGTCTTACCGAACGGGTAAAATGTTTATGCCCGGTTCCCTGCAGGGTACTGTGGTATTACCGGGATTTGACGGTGGTGGTGAGTGGGGCGGCCCGGCGGTTGACCCAGAAACGGGCATACTGTATGTAAATGCCAGTGAAATGGCCTGGATATTGAAAATGGAAGAAGTTAAAAAGAAAGAAAGCCGCAACGAAAATTATTTGCAGGCCGGGCAGCGACTGTACCAGCAACATTGTACTGCCTGTCATGGAAAAGACCGGAAGGGCGGTGGTAATTATCCTGGTATTACCAACGCATACCAAAAATATGATAAGGCCTCGCTGATTGAATTTATGAATAACGGAAGACGGATGATGCCCGCTTTCGGCCATCTGAAACAGGAAGAAAAAGAAGCCATTGTGTCGGTAGTACTGAATCTGAAAAATGAATATCAACGCAAATTTGAAATACAGCAAACAGCGGCTGATCTCTTCCGGCAGTTGCCTTACCGGTTTACAGGGTATGATAAATTTTTAACTAAAACCGGTAAGCCCGCCTTGGCGCCGCCGTGGGGAACGCTTACCGCTATTGACCTGAATACAGGTGAGCATGTATGGAAAACAGTGCTCGGCGAAGATCCTGTATTTAAGGAACAGGGCGTAAAAGAAACCGGAACGGAAAACTATGGCGGTCCTGTTGTTACCAAAACCGGGCTTTTGTTCATAGCCGCTACGAAAGATGCTAAGTTCAGGGCTTTTAATAAAAGCAACGGCCGGCTATTGTGGGAAGCCAGTTTGCCCGCTGCCGGTTTTGCCACGCCTGCCATGTACGAAGTGAATGGCAAACAGTTTATAGTTATTGCATGCGGTGGTGGAAAGCTGGGTACCGCTTCCGGCGATGCGTATGTGGCTTTTGCATTACCATAGCATTAATTTAGTTAGAACAACTATGCGCGCCGAAATAAGCCGCCTGAAGCGAAGTGGAGTAACAGGATAAAATCCGAAGTCGGAAATTCTAAATTCGAAGCAACGATAAACCATCAATAATATAATCCGCCCCTCCCATTGGGGGATTACTTCGACTCTTCAAAATATCACGCGGCAATAAGTAAATCTCCGGGTTCTTTTCTTAAACTCTTCCCAGCCTGCCGGTAGGCAAGCTTCGTTAGGGTGAAAGGCAGTGGGTTGTTGGTTTTGCTTTTTGCAAAGGGTGCATTTAAAATTGTCCCACCGCTTTGCTTCGTGTGGGCGGTGGAGACACCGCCCAGGGCAGGCCGCCCCGGTTGGTGTCCCCACCAACCGGCGACAATTTTAAATGCACCCTTTTGCAAATGATCAAGATCGCTTCCCTCTAAAATTTGTATCTTAGAATAATCCTGCTTACTCCTTCAATACTTTTGCTATGCATATCAAAATCACGCTTGCTGTATTAACCTGTTTAATATGCTGCTGTAATACCAAAGGACAGCAGGCGGTAACAGGTTCCTTATTGGTATTAAATAAGAACGATAATACGATGGTAATTGCCGATGCGGCAACCTTAAAAGTAATAGCTACCGTACCCACCGGCGAAGGTCCCCATGAAATGACGGTATCTGCCGATGGCAAACTGGCCTTTGTGGCCAATTATGGTGCACAAACGCATGGGCACAGCCTTTCGGTTATTGACATTGCGGCACGTAAAGAGATCCGGAGGGTGGAGCTGGGCCCTTTGCTGCGCCCTCATGGTATTGAAGCAAAGGGTGATAAAATATATTTTATTTCAGAGCTTACCCGAACGGTAGGCCGCTATGATTTTGCTGCTGATAAAGTGGATTGGCTCACGGGCACGGGGCAGGATGGCGGGCACATGCTGGTACTAACGCCGGATGGTAAGCGCTTGTATACGGCAAACAGGGTATCCCATACCGTTACTTCCATTGATATTGGCACTCCTTCATCGCCGGGTAAAATGATGCAGATTGCAACGGGCAGCAGGCCCGAAGGGATTGATGTTTCACCAGATGGTAAAGAAGTATGGGTGGGTAATACCGGCGACGGAACCATTGATATCATAGATGTGGCGTCTAATACCATAAAGCAAAGCTTCGCGGTAGGGAAAGTGCCTATCCGCGTTAAGTTTACGCCCAATGGCAAAAGGGTGCTGGTGTCCGATAATGGCGCCGGAGAGCTGATCATCATAGACGCCGCCGCGCGCAACGTGATCAAACGCATTAAAGCGGAGGCTTCACCGGTGGGTATACTCATTCTTCCGGGTGGTAAAAAAGCTTATGTTGCACGCAGCGGATCCGGTATAGTGAGTGTTTTTGATATGGATACACTAATGTTCACCGACGATATTAAAACCGGCAATGGGCCGGATGGTATGGGATGGGTAAGGTAATTTGAGGTCCCCGCCTTGCGGGAAAGATAATTTTTTATGAGGACTGTAGCTGTTTTGGTAGACGTTGATGTGACTTTAAATTGCCCGAATGATCTGTTAATGGAGGATAAAAAAAAATTGAGTAAAAACAGTGAGCCTTCAATCTCACAAACCCGCCCTGATATTTTTTATAAAGTAAATATTGTGGTGATTGGTGCGGGACAGGCCGGTTTGTCTGCTGCTTACCACCTGAAAAAAGCTGGATTGGAGCCAGGCAAGGGTTTTGTGGTTTTGGATGATGAGTTCGGCCCCGGTGGAGCCTGGCAACATCGCTGGGATTCTTTAAGGCTTAGCAATGTAAATGGTATCAACGACCTGCCCGGAATGAAATTTGCGGATGCCATAAATACAAAGGATACAGAATTACAGGCCAATATTGCTATTCCGAAATATTTCGAACAATATGAGAAAACTTTTGAACTTCCTGTTATCCGTCCCATTCGGGTGCATGAAGTTATTGAGCGAAATGGAAGGTTTATCATAAGAACAAATGGAATTCAATTTAACGCCCTCGGGCTTATCAATGCTACCGGTACCTGGAAAACACCGAATTGCCCCAAATACCCGGGATGGCAAAAATTCCGGGGCAGGCAATTGCATACAGGCGAATACAAAAATGCTGAGGAATTTATTGGAAAACACGTCATTATTGTGGGTGGAGGAATTTCGGCTGTTCAGTTATTAGGTGAGGTTTCTAAAGTAACCCAAACTACGTGGGTAGCCCGCCGCTCCCCGGATTTTAGAAAATATGAATTTACCCGGGAAAAAGGACGGGAGGCGGTAGCCATGGTAGAAAAAAGAGTACGGGAGGGCTTACCGCCAAAATCAGTAGTGTCCGTAACGGGATTGCCCATAACGCCCGCTATTGAAGGAATGCTGAATAGTGGGGTTCTGAACAGGAAGCCTATGTTTGAGGAAATTACAGAAACCGGTGTTCGGTGGAAAGATGGCACCACCGTCGATGCGGATGTTATTTTTTGGAATACCGGTTTTCGCCATTCTTTGGATCATTTTGCTTCTTTACATTTAAAGAACGATAAAAAAGGAATTGAGATGGATGGGAAATTAGCCACCCGGGTAGCTAAGGATCCACGTATCCATTTAGTCGGCTACGGTCCGTCTGCTTCTACCATTGGCGCCAACCGGGCAGGGCGCATTGCTGCGAAAGAGTTAATTGAAACGCTTCAATTGTAAAATGGTCACAAAAATAAATATCAGGGATAACAAAGACCTGATGCGGTTCGAAACCGGCGAAGGCGATAACACTGCTTACCTCGAATACCGGTTTTATAAACGCATTAATATTGCTTTGATGCATACCGTAGTGCCCGGTCACCTACGTGGCAAAGGCCTTGCTTCTGCATTAGCCGCACATGCTTTTCAATATGCCCTTGATAACAAAAAACTGGTAATGGTTTATTGTCCGTTTGTAGGCGCCTATGTAAAGCGACATCCGCAAGTAAAAGAATTGCTCAACAAAGAATTTCTTAAGTGAAGACCATGTAAGCGTGAAGCCCTTTACTGCGAACAGCTATCAGCTATTAGCTTCGGATTTAAGCCTTCAGATTTATTTGGTTCTTGCTTTTTGGCTTTTGGTGCTTTTTCGAATTATTTCAAAAACCCTCTCAGCACATATTGCAGGATACCCCCATTTTTAAAATACGCCACATCAATGGCAGAATCTAATCTGGCTTTTCCTTCAAATGTTATTACTTCACCGGAATCTTTTTTGGCAGTAACCTTTATTTTTTTAAAGGGATACAGGTTCTCCGATATTCCTGTTATATCAAATATTTCCTTTCCTGTTAAGCCCAGTGTTTCCGCGGTTTCTCCTTCGGGAAATTCCAAAGGCAAAATCCCCATCCCTACCAGGTTGCTCCTGTGGATGCGTTCAAAGCTTTCGGCTATCACTACCTTAACTCCCAGCAGGCTTGGACCTTTTGCTGCCCAGTCTCTCGATGAACCGCTTCCATATTCTTTACCGGCCAGCACGATCAGCGGCGTTTGATCAGCCGCGTATTTCATAGCCGTATCAAAAACGGTGAGCGTTTCGTTGGTGGGAAGGTAAGTTGAAAACCCGCCCACCTTATCGGTGATCTTATTTTTAATACGCACATTGGCAAATGTACCACGCATCATCACTTCATGGTTGCCGCGGCGTGAGCCATAGGAGTTGAAATCTTTTCGTGCTACACCTTTGCTGAGAAGATATTGTCCTGCTGCGGTTTGCTCGCCAAAAGCACCTGCGGGGGAAATATGATCCGTAGTAACCGAATCCCCCAAAAATAACAGTACACGCGCGTCTTTAATATCGGTTAGGTTTTCGGGAACAGTGCTTAGGTTTTGAAAGAAAGGCGCTTCCTGAATATAGGTGGAATGATCATCCCAAACATATTTTGTGCCTTCCGGCGCTACCAGATTCTTCCAGTCTTCTTCCCCTTCAAAAATCACACTGTACACCTGCTCAAAATCTTCTACCCGCATGCAGGATTTGATCGTTTCATTGATCTCCTCCTGGGTAGGCCAGATATCTTTCAGGTATACCGGTTCGCCGTTGGGATCATAATCTAACGGGTCGTGCAATAAATCAACGTCCACGCGGCCTACCAGGGAAAAAGCCACTACCAGCATGGGCGACATTAAGAAATTCATTTTTACCTGTGAATGTACCCGCGCTTCAAAATTACGGTTGCCCGATAGTACAGATGCCACCACCATTTCGCTTTTGTCAATAGCTTCGGCTATATGCGGCGGTAGCGGGCCGCTGTTGCCGATGCAGGAAGTGCAGCCATATCCAACGGTATGGAATCTCAATGCTTCCAGGTCTTCGGCTAACCCCGACCGTTGCAGGTAACTGGTTACCACTTTAGAACCGGGCGCCAGGCTTGTTTTCACCCACGACTTTGAGCGCAACCCCCTTTCAATGGCTTTTCGCGCCACCAAACCAGCGCCCACCATTACGGCAGGGTTAGACGTGTTGGTGCAACTGGTAATAGCAGCAATAACAATGCTTCCATCGCTCAGCACATATTCCTTATTCTTTATTTTTATTCTTACCGATCTCAGGTCATTTTCTTTTTCTACCGTAACATCGGTATGCTCATGACGTGGTGAATACGAAAATTCAGTACCCGAACCACCTTCCGCCAGCCAGGCATGTTCCTGACGGCTGTGAAACGGAACATAATCTCTTAAAAATTCTGTTTTAAGCACTTCTGTGAATTTATCGTCTAATTCTTCTAATAATATTTTATCCTGCGGACGTTTGGGCCCGGCAACCGTGGGGCGCAAGCTACCCAGGTCTAATTCTAATACGTGCGAATATTCAATAGCTTCTTTTCCTGTGCGCCAGAGCATATTATCCTGGCAATATTTTTTTACGAGATCAATTTGTTGCTGGCTGCGCGCCGTACGCCTCATGTAATCCAGCGTTTGATCATCTATAGGGAAATAGGTAACCGTGCAGCCAAATTCGGGCGACATATTGGAGATAGTTGCCCTGTCCGTAACCGTTAAATGATCAAGCCCGTCTCCAAATACTTCAACGAACTTTCCTACCACGCCATAATCTCGGAGCAGCTTGGTTATGGTAAGCACCATATCAGTGGCTGTACATCCCTGTGGGATCTTACCGGTTAATTTTAAACCCACCACCTGCGGACAGGAAAAATAAATCGGCTGTCCCAGCATGGCCGCTTCGGCTTCAATGCCGCCCACACCCCAGGCCAGCACGCCAATGCCGTTTACCATGGGTGTATGTGAATCGGTTCCTACCAGGGTATCCGGAAAAGCCCAGCCGTCTCTTTCTATAACACCTTTGGCTAAATATTCTAAGTTTACCTGGTGGCAAATGCCCATGCCCGGTGGTACAACGGTAAAATTATCCAACCCTTTTTGCGCCCATTTTAAAAGCTTATAGCGTTCGGCATTGCGCTCATATTCTAAGGCCACATTACTTTTATAGGAATAGTCGGTGCCAAAGAAATCTACCTGCACAGAGTGGTCAATTACGAGGTCTACAGGAATGGCGGGGTTAATGCGGGAACCATCACCGCCTTTCCGGATCAGTTCGGCACGCAGGGAAGCGATGTCTACCACAGCGGGTACGCCGGTAAAATCCTGCATCAGCACACGGGCCGGTTTAAACGGAATATCCTTATCTGATCCGGCGGCATTCCATTCGGTTAGGGTATGCAGGTGCTCATCGGTAATGGCAAAGCCATCGTGGTTGCGGAGGATGTTTTCCAGTAAGATCCTGATAGAAAAAGGAAGGCGATGGATATTTTTTCCTTCCTGCTGAAGTTTTGTAAGAGAGGCAATTTTATTATTCATGATTTAAAAATTATCTGTTCTGTAGAATGGTTAATGTAAGCATTTTTTTTGAGATGCGGTATTATGTTTAGGTCTCAGGTTTCAGATTTCAGGTTTAACAGGTCACAGGGGGATTTCGTAGTAGCATGGGTCTTGCAACCTGCACGCCCTGTACCTTCTACCCTGCAACTTGTATCCAGTACCCCACACCCCTATAAGCTTCCTGTCACAACCTCCACGGTATGCTCTCCGCCATCATTCAGCAAAGGAAGGAAATTGTTTCCGGTAATCCTGCCATTCATTATTATCTGGGTTTCACCTGTGCCGGTTGTCTTAATAGATATATTATATAAGGTATCCATATATTTATACCGAACGTTAAATGAAGTCCATGAAGGTGGGGTGCGGGGATCAAAATAAAGTTCCTCGCCTTTTTGCTTTATGCCTAAAAAGGATTCCAGTATCAGTTGATACATCCATGCGGCCGAACCGGTATACCAGGTCCATCCGCCCTGCCCGAGGTGCGCCGGTTCAAAGTAAACATCGGCGGCAATTACATAGGGTTCCACTTTGTATGTTGCTATTGTTTCCGCGCTGCTGCCACGGTTAACCGGGTTGATCATTTGCAGCAACTCCCATCCCTGCTCTTTTTCTTTCAACGCCATCAGCGCCATTACAAACCATATAGCTGCATGGGTATATTGCCCGCCGTTTTCGCGCACTCCAGGAACGTATCCTTTAATATACCCGGGGTTAAGTGATGAGGAGTCAAAAGGTGGGTTAAGCAACTGTATCAGCCCGGCATCTTTCCGCACCAGGTGTTTACTTGCCGATTGCATAGCGGTTACTGTTCTTTTGGCATCGCCCGCCTGCGACAATACGCTCCAGCTTTGCGCAATAGAATCAATGCTGGCTTCTTCGTTTTGCGATGAGCCCAGGGGCGTGCCGTCATCAAAATAAGCGCGGCGGTACCACTGTCCGTCCCATGCATGCGCTTCTGTGTTTTTACGCAGCATTGCAGCCTGTTCCCGGCATCTTTCCGCAAAAGCTGTATCACCCCGTTTTGCTGCAATCGCATCAAACCGGTTCAGGATATCGTACAGGAAAAAAGCAAGCCAAACGCTTTCTCCCTTTCCTTTTTCACCTACTTTATCCATGCCGTCATTCCAGTCGCCCGACCCAATTAACGGCAGCCCGTGCTCTCCAAAACGAAGCGCTCTTTCTATCGCTTTAGTGCAATGTATATACAGGCTGGCAGTTTGGCCCGAACGTGAGGGAAGGTCGTAATAAGATTCTTCACCTTCATTCAGCGGCCGGCCTTCTATAAAACCTACCACTTCCTCTAATATTTCCGTATCGCCGGTATGCGTTGCGTATTTTGCGGTTACATAGGGCAGCCATAAAAAATCATCCGAGCAGGTAGTGCGCACACCCCGTCCGGAAGGTGGATGCCACCAGTGCTGCACATCTCCTTCTTTAAACTGCCTGGAGGCGTTCAGTAAGATCTGTGCTCTTGCAATACCGGGCTTTGTATAAAGGAGCGATAAAACATCCTGCAACTGATCCCTGAAGCCAAAAGCTCCGCCCGATTGGTAGTAGCCGCTTCTGCCCCATATTCTTGAGGCCAGGGTTTGGTAGTTAAGCCATCCGTTGGCAAGGATGTTTAAGGCTGTATCGGGGGTATGCACCTCTACGGTTCCGAGGGTGTGCTGCCAGAAATGCTGTACTTTATCTAAAGCCTGGTGAACATTGGCATGCGTTTTAAATTGTTCTGTAATATGCAATGCAGCGGCATGCGACTTTGCAGCGCCGAGCTTAAAGATAATTTCATGCGACTCTTCATTGGCCAGGTCAACGGTAATTTGGATAGCCGCGCAGGGATCTAAGGCCGGTCCTGATTTTCCTGAAAGCTTCACTTTGTTCATTGCTGCCGGATTGCGGGAAGATCCGTTGCGGCCGATAAATTCTTTCCGGTCGCAGGTATACGATTCCAGCATACGGTCGGTATCAAAAAAAGCTACCCGGTTGACAAATTCGGTGTTATAGTCATTGCGTGCAAAGAGGGTTCCGGTATCTCCGTCGGCAGTAGTAACGATATGCATCTGTGTTTTTGGACGAAATTCCCCCAATACCCATTCTACATATCCCGTAACCGACAGCTTACGCTGCCTGCCCGACCGGTTCTGTATCTTAAGCACGGTAAACTTCACCGCATGGTCAAGGTCAACAAACACAGTCATTTCGGAATAGATGCCATCTTCGCTGTGTTCGAAAACGCTATAGCCAAAGCCATGCCTGGTAATGTAGGGTGTTTTACTCCTCACGGGCAGGGGTGCAGGCGACCAGAATTTCCCGCTTTCTTCATCACGCAGGTAATAACATTCTCCTTCCAGGTCGCTTACCGGGTTATTATTCCATGGGGTGATCCGGAACTCGTGTGCATTTTCTAACCAGGTATAGGCCTGGCCGCTTTCGGATATAATACTCCCAAAACCGGCATTGGCAACTACATTACACCATGGCGCAGGCGTTACCTTACCCGGCTCCGTTATAATAATATACTCTTTCCCGTTTGCCGAAAAACCACCAGTACCGTTAAAGAACTGCAGGTTTTCGGGCAGGGTAACTGCCGTGGGAGTAGAGGGGTAAAACTTAGCCGGGGTGAAATAAGGAATGACATTCTTTATTTTCACATGCCTGTTTAATTGTTCTTCTAAGGAGCCAAACCTGTCCGACAGCACCACACGTGCTACCGTTTGAAACAGGATGCGGTCTTCGTTGGAGAGCTGATCCGCGGAGCGTATAAAAACGCCACCGGGGTCTTCATTAATTTGCGCTCCCACAAGCGGTACCACAAGCGACATGATCTGGTTTTGCAGGGTATGCCTGTAGCTGCCATGGTCTTCATTCCATATTACCAGGTCAACGATCATTCCTTTTAACCGCCAGTAAGCGTGCGCCTGGATCATGTGTTTTACCAGCTCAATATTGTTTACGTCCTCGATCTTCACCAAAACAATAGGCAGATCGCCGGAAATGGAATGGCTCCACAGGCTCGACTGCCCGCGGTTATTGCGGGATATAAGGTCGGGAGCGCCCCGCAATGCAGGATCGGTATAAATGATGGCGCTGGCCAGCTTTGCATATAATTGCGCGTCTGCTTCCGTGGCATTGATCTGCCGCAATACGATCTGGCTGTGCGTCCATGATAATTCAAATCCGCGGTCTACGAGGAATTTATCCTGGTATTTCCCGATCATGTCATGGCAGCCTTCTTTTGTTTCCGCAATGCCGGTAATCATATCTATTACCGCGGTTTGCTGCGGTGCAATTTCTATGCGGTACTGGATGGAAACCACCGGGTCGAGCACGGAACCTTCGGTAGAGGAAAGCGGATGGCTTTGTTGCATGCATAGCGGCTGATGAATGCTGTTACCCCTTCCCGTAAATTTTGTTCTGTCTGTTTCATAAGCTATATTTTGTACAACAGCATGGTGTACTTTCATTAAATGAAACATAGAAGGCGGGTGCTCATCCTGCGAACGGGCACGGCGTGTACATACAATAGCATCGCTTTCCCGCAGCAGGGCGGTTTGCACAAACAGGTTGCTGAATGCCGGATGCGCGGCGTCTGCACCTACAGGCGCCAGCACCACTTCGGCGTAGCTGGTTACTTCAATTATCCTTTTTTTTCGCGACCGGTTGGTAAGGTGTAATCTCCTGAGCTCCACATCATCTTCGGGCGATACCACAATTTCGGTGTGCGCTTCAATGGAAAAATCGCGCCGGCGAAACTCCGCCCGTCCCTGCGAGAATACGGCTTCATAATGATCGCCGTTCTGTAATGCGGGCTGGTAAGCCGATGACCAGAATTCATTATTCTCCAGGTCTCTTATGAAGCAGAAATTCCCCCAGTTATCGCAGGTGCTGTCTTCGCGCCAGCGGGTTACTGCAATATTTTTCCACCTGCTGTAGCCGCCGCCTGCATTCGATACCATAACGTGGTACCTGCCGTTGGAAAGCAGTTGTATTTCGGGAGTGGCGGTTTGAGGCGTATTGATGACGCGCATATAGGCATCATCTTCCTTACTCGTTACGCCGGAGTCGGCAACGTGGATGTTGGGGGCGCTTAATGCTGTAACACGCGGTATGCGTTCCTGCAGCAAAAGCAGTGTTGCCTGGAACTGTACATCCGATATGAAGCGCTTTTGCATGGGCTGGTTTAGCAGCAGATGCGAAAGCGCCAGCAATGACATACCCTGGTGGTGTATCATAAAAGACTGGATGATCACATGCTCCTGTCCTCTTGGCAAACGGGAAGGCGTGTAATCTATCGCTTCAAAAAAACCATAGGTACCGGTAAAACCCTTTTTTGCCATGAGCTGAAGATTGTTGCACGCTTCTTCAGGCATTACCATAAGGGCCATAACAGCCGAATAGGGCGATATCACCAGATCTTCTCCCAGTCCGCGCTTGAAGCCCGTTCCGGGTACGCCAAAGGCTTTGTACTGGTAGTTCATAGCAGAATCTATCATATTATATCCTGATTCGGAAATACCCCAGGGCACATCTCTTTTATTGCCGTAATCAATTTGTTTTTGCACTACGGCTTTTTGGGTTTGATCCAGTAACGTATTTTCATACGAAGGCATTACCAGATCGGGCATAAGGTATTCGAACATAGAGCCACTCCAGGAAAGCAGCGCGGGTGCTGAACCAAAGCTGGTGAGTTGCCTGCCCAGTGCGAACCAGCTTTCCTGCGGTAGTTTCCCCTGGGCTATGGCTACAAAATTCCCAAGTCTTGCTTCGGAGGCCAGCAGGTCATAATAACTGTTATCGCGGCGGTGCTCTTCGGCATTATAGCCAATGGCCAGCAGGTGTTGTGTTTTGCTGTATAAGAAATCATATTCCACATCCGAAAATTCGTCACACTGCTCTGCAAGGTCTTCCAGGTCCTGTATCCTTTCTTTGGCGCGTTTGGAAGACTGGATGATATGAGACACCAGCATGTCGAGCCAGTCATTTTCTGCTGCTGTGTTGGATGGCCGGTAAAAGGATTTTACTGTAGGCAACAGCGCTGTTTGTATGCTGCACAATTGCGTTAACGTAGGGATATAATCCATATCGTTAATAATATCGTGAAATGCCGGAGACGGGGGTTGCAATGATAACCAGGGAGCAAGGGTAATGAGGTCGCCGGTGATATCGTTCAACTGTACGCCCAGCAATGCCACCCATTCGCGGGCTTTTTTACCGGTTTCCTTATCGGCGTTTTCGTATTGACGAACGATAATGTGATACTTGTTTTTAAGCTGCTCCATTGTAGCCATTACATCCCCGAGAGATTGCGGAGGATTGATTTGTGCGGCTTCTATATCTTTTTTCAGCTCCTGCAACAGGATGACCTTCTCATTCTTTTCGAGTATTACAGCAATGGTATCCAACAGCCCCCCTAACATACGGTCAGAAAAGATCCTGTTTTCTTTTAATTGCAGCAAACCCTGTTTTAAGGTAATAACATGGCCTATGAAATTTCCGCTGTCAACAGTTGAGATATATCTTGGCTGCAGGCAGGATAGTGTTATGGTGTCGTACCAGTTATACAAGTGTCCTTTATATTTCTCCAATGCCTGCACCGTACGGAATGTGCGTGTGGTTCGGTCCATCAGTCTCCCTGCTGATACATAGCCAAAATCATAAGCGGTAAGATTGGCCAGTAGGGATAAGCCGATATTGGTAGGGGAGGTGCGGTGCGCAATTTTTGGACCCGGTTGTTTTTGATAATTATCCGGGGGAAGCCAGTTGTCTTCATCGGTTACGAACTTTTCAAAGAAGGCCCATATTCTCCGCGACAATTTGTGAAGGAAAGCAGTTTGATCGGCGCTGAGGGCGGCGCGCTTTGGCTTGCGGGGCATGCTGATCAGGTAGGCAATGCCCGGGGAAAGCATCCAGCTTATTAATAAAGGCAGGTCAATTATAGCGGCCAACGAGTCTATGTAAAATAAATACATTAATACCCCTGTTGCAAAAACAGGCGCTATCCACATGGTTATATAGTTGCCGAAAAGTGTTTTTGGAGCGGAACGAACGGAATTGCCATATGGATTCCATTGCAGCAGGTTTCTTTTTGAAATAAATATGCGCCAGGCCGTGAGCACAATAGCATGCATATTAACGAAGGCTTCATAGGGTAGGAATATAAGCTCAGGCAAATGGCGGAGGAAATGATCTTTTGCAGACTGCATCATGAATAAAAGGTGCGGATAAAAGCCGATGTCCTTTGGCTTATTGAATATTTCCCATACTATTTTAATAAAAGAAGGAATAATAATGATACCCGCTACCGCAAGGGTCCAGAAGCTGCCGGATGAGAACAGCCATCCGTATAGCAGCAGCGCTACCAGGCCGGGGGCTACCAGGCTCCTGCGGATATTGTCGAATATTTTCCAGCACGATAAAGCGCTCAGCGGATTTCTCCTGTAGTTTTTATCGGGTGCAGGCACCAGGGGGAACAGCCATCTTAATATCTGCCAGTCGCCGCGTATCCAGCGGTGACGCCTTTGCATATCGGCATAGTAGCTCGGCGGATAATCTTCATACAACTGCACGTCGCTCAAAAATCCTGAGCGGGCATAGCAGCCTTCTACCAGGTCGTGACTAAGAATACGGTTCTCTGGAAACCGGCCCCTGAGCGATTGGGTAAAAGTATCTACCTCGTAAATCCCTTTTCCAATAAAAGAACCTTCTTTAAAAAGATCCTGGTATACGTCAGATATCATTCGGGTATATGGATCAATGCCGGGCTCGTTGCCGTGTATGCGGGCATACCAGGAAGCTCTTGGGCCGGGGAGGCTGTTGGACACGCGGGGTTGTAAGATCGTATACCCTTCCGTTACTCTTTTTTTCCCGGGGCTATACACCGCTTTGTTGAGCGGGTGTGCCAGTGATGCGATCATTTTCCACGCGGCTTCCCTGGGTAATTTGGTATCTGTATCAAGTGTGATAACATATTTAATATCTGGAAACAGGCTTTTATCGGCCACTACCAATGAAAAGTTTTCATCTCCCGTACCCCGCAGCAGGGCATTCAATTCTTTGAGCTTGCCCCGTTTGCGTTCGTACCCCATCCATACGCCTTCTTTTTCATTCCATTTACGCGGCCGGTGAAACAGCATGAAAATGTTGTTGGTGTTTCTTCCATATTGCTCATTAAGCGCCGTGATCTTGTTTTTAGTATATGCAAGCAACGCCTCATCTTCCGGCAGGGTTTCTGTTTCCGCGTCTTTAAAATCGGTAAGCAGTGCAAAGTGCAGATGATCATCACGGTTGGCTACATACCGCACTTCCAGCGCTTCTGCCAGGTTATCGGCGGCATCGGTACTGGTAAGCATCGTTGGTATAACTACAAGCGTACTGCTTTCCTGCGGTATGCCCGAAGAGAAATCCATTCTTGGTAACGGGTTGGGGTGCGTAAGCAGTGTTGTGATCCAGTTAAAAAGTGTTATAGCCGGCTGGCTGGCTGCAATAGCACAAACGAGCAGCAAGATTACATATAGCCAGGTTGGCAGGCTTTCATTAATATGGCGGGTGAGTATGCTGAAAAACAAAAACGAAAGCAGGGCAATGCCGGAGAGATAATAAAATAAGGGAACTGCAGCCAGGTGATTACGCAACTTTTGGGTGAAAGGCATATCTACCTTTGCTATTTTTTCAACCTGCCTTACCCCGCTGTCTACCAGGTAATATCCTACATGCTTTTTTCTGCCCTTTTCAGGACAGAGCTGCGCAAGGCGTATCGCTATTTTTGCAACTGCTTCTTCAGACAGGGCGCTGTACTTTGCTGTTTTTTCAACCACGTGCCTGTAGTGGTCTCTTGTATAGAAATCCATTTTTCCATACACTGCGTCCGGGTCTTCATTCAGTATTTTTTCAACGATGCTTTCCGTTTCCACGAACGTGCGCCAGTCGGCGCTGTTTAAAAATCGCAGGCTGCTGATGCTGTTGCTTACGGATACCTGCCTTGCCGCCTGTTTCTGGTTTTCAATGTGTACCAGTTCGGCGCCGGTTAACGACATGTCTGAAACGAATTGCTCGATCCAGCTCAGTGGCAGGCTGAGCGAGGCGCCCCTGCCCTGCAGCTTCCTGGTGAGCTCTGCAATAAATGCGCCTTCTGCCGGTGGTTTTGACCTGGCCATATCGGCAATCACAACCACCAGGTTTTTAGGATCTTTATCAAGCGTCTCCAGCATTTGGTCTGCCCAGTAATTGGCCAAATTTTTATGCAGGATGTCTAAAGCTATTTCGGTAGATAAGCGGCGGAGGTTTTCGATCAGCGCGAGCCGGAGCATAATGGGGATAGCCCACAACTCTCCTAACTGGAGCGGTGTTACCGACTGGTAAGCATTTATAAAACCAGATAAGCTCTCTGTATCTACTCTTCCGTCACTGTGTGATATCAGCTCTACCACAATATCATATACACGTGGCAGACCTTTTGAAGCGCCATTGGCAAGCTGGGGCAAACCTTTGCTGTAGCCTTTGGGTAAGTGTTTTTTGCCGGTGTTTACCTGTTCTTCAATGAGATAAAAATTATCTAAAAGCCATTCGCCCGCAGGTGCAATGCGGATACTGGATTTCACGGTTTCCGTTAACAGGCTGTATATTTCCATCAGGAGGCTTTCATTTTCTCCTAACCGTTTCAGCATCTTTTCGGAAGGCTCGGCCCTGGTTAAAATATGCTTGCCTGCCAGGCTCCTGGCATGATTTTCCATTTGCTGCATGGAAAAAAGCTCGGAACGCAGGGGAGGCTTTTCATTGGCGTATTTATGAAAAAGATTGTCCGAAAACAGGGGTGTGATAATCGTTTTTTTTAGTGCCGAAATGGCTTGAGGAAACAATTCGGAAAATACATCTTTGCTTTGCTTTTCTTTATTTTGAAATTTCATTGTAAGGTATATGTTTATTTGTCAGCCCCAACCATCTGCCTCGTTTTCCCTTATCAGCCAATAATTATGCCTCCGCTATAGCCCAATTCTGTAGTTTGCTGCGTTAACAAATGTAAGCGTGTATACTGTGCGCGTAAAAAGTAGCAAGGCACATCATCCTGGGGAAGTATGCAGAATGAATGGAATAATAATACAAAAAGCCGGATAAAAAAAATATACTTATGTAATCCGACATCATATTTGTACCCTGGTTTTAAAAATTAATAGATAACGGGCAGGTTCATTGTGGAATTTTTTCCTCACCTTTTTTTGCATATGATGGTTTGCTTAGGCGCTTCTCTTATTATGATGGTATCGGCGTTTGGTTTTGCTAACGTATTAAGGCATGAAAAAGTGATGCTTGATCAAAGGCAGCTTCAGTTCGCCACAATATATACTGTAAACATGGCGGAAATAATGAGTAGCTTACTTTTTAACAGCCATGTTGCAGGGGTACAAAATAAAATGAACAGCACAAAAAATGAAACCAGCGTTCATATTGTCTTTAATAAAATGGATGAAGCGGAATTTGCCGGTATAATCAGGGAGTTGAAGTCTCATGCGGCGGTGAAGGAAATTTCCTGGGGTGATAACAATCAAAATGAAAGCAGCAGAAAATGAAAAATAATTTCCGGTTAGTATCAGAGGAATGGAATTCACTTTCGTTCATCTTCTGCCGCAATTCAGGTTTTGTCAGAGATATTGGATATAAATTTTCTCTCAGGTGTTGGATCAGGGATTAGGAATCTTAAAACAGGATCTGGATTTGTTGCACAAAGGAACGTGAATAAGATGTGTAAAAAAATAGTGTATTATATGATTGTGGTGTAAAATTTTTTTATAAGCGACTGTAGTTTCATTACTACGATACCGGAAAATTACTAAGGAGCAGAAATAGCAACCTGGTACGCGGAGGGTAAAAACGACAGATGCTGAAAAATAAAAGCCGCTGCCACACTCCGTTTCATTAAAATATTAGCTTGCATAATGTACCTGCCTGCACAGGAAAAGTACGTATGGTGCGATTTGAGACGGAGGGTAAACCGAATTGATAGTTTCAGAAAAGAAGATATTGATGAGCAGGAATCTGATGGCTCGGGCAATGCATTTGAAACCAAATAGTATAGGTTACTCCCGGCTTTATAAAAAACAGGGTTGCTGCGCAACCATTAGCGGGCAAACTCCGTAATTATCATTAATAAAGTTTACCGCGGTTTGGAACAATTGTTATATCTGGTAAGAGGCTGTACTGCCAATGATGCGAAATGTCAGAAGGTTTTTTACGAAAAATACCTGGGTTTTGCACTGAAAACAGTATACCGTTACCTGAGCAGCTATGAGGCAGCAGCCGAGGTTACCAATGATGCTTTTGTGAAAATATTCAGGGCGTTTGGCAAATTCGAATATGCGCATGCCGCTAACGTAGAAAGTTTGCTCATGGCCTGGATGCGCAGGATAGTGATCAATACAGCCATAGATTATATACGTGTAAACCAGGCGCAAAGGAAGTACCAGCCCATTAGCGAAGAGGTATGGAATGGTCATGAGGCTGAAGTGCGGTCGGATGAGCAATTGCTGTACAAAGAGATCATTGAGCTGATAAGAAAGCTGAGCCCCTCGTACAGGGCAGTGTTCAACCTTTATGTTATTGACGGGTATTCGCACCAGGAAATTGGTAAGATGCTGGGCATTTCCGTAGGTACGTCAAAGTCGAACCTTGCCAGGGCCAGGGCTTTCCTCCAAAAATACCTTGTAAAAGATAATAAGGATAATGTGTTATGTTTTACCTGAAGAACGACGATATGGAAACGCTTTTCCGTAAAGCCGCGGAAGGCTATGAGGTGGATACCCAAAATGCATCCGACTGGGAAAGTGTGCACGCTGCTTTACATGGCAAAGCTAATGTACCGGAAACGGGTAAAAAGAAGAAAAAGCGACGCTTTATCTTCTGGTGGCTCCTGTTGTTCCCTGCCGGATGGATGGCGCATAATACCTGGGACAAAAATTTCAATAACCGTTCTATAAGCAATATAGCACCGGTTACTTACCGGCAGCAGCCCGGCCACGCTATTCCTGTTGAGGGTGCCGTTCCGGATGAAACAATTGTTTTTGCAGACGCGCAGAAAAAGAAGGGTATAGCAACTCATAAAGCTGCCGGAAAGGAAACGGGTACTATGAAAACCCAACAGCATATAACCGGTTTCAGGGATAAATTGGGAAATATGCAGGACAAAGCAGGAGAGTCATTAGGGGGTTTGTTGTATGCGCCTGCTTTGCTCCTGCAAAAAGCAGGGATCAGGGACAGGGTATTGCCGGCACTAACGGAAGAAAGATATATTATGCACAATGCTGCTACCCGGGAAAATGGCCATAAAACCCGGCCGGAATCAGCAGCAGGGGAGGAGGTAAAACCAGTGCTGCCATCGGTAAAAAACCGCTATTTCTATATACAGGCATTGGTTTCACCTGATATAAGTACGGTTAAGTTTCAAAAAACATCGGGAGTAGGGTACAGTGGCGGTTTATTATTCGGGTACCGGATCAGCAACCGGTGGCAGGTGGAAGCCGGCGCTTTATGGGAAAAAAAGCAGTATTATACCAAAGGCGAATATTTTGATAAGTCGAAACTGGGGCAATACTGGAACAATGCTGAAATTTATTCGGTTAACGGTAACTGTGGTATGATAACCCTGCCGGTGAATGTTCGCTATAATTTCAGCAGTGGCAAAAAGGCCAACTGGTTTCTCACGGGTGGCATGTCTTCATATTTAATGAACAGGGAATATTATAATTACACTTATGCATATTATGGCAACGTTCATACAAAGGGGTATACCTACAGGGAAAATTCCCGGGTCTGGCTGGCGGCAGTGAACCTGGGGGCGGGATATGAAAGAAAGATAGGAAAGTCGTTCCAGTTGCGTGCAGAACCTTATTTCAGGGTGCCTGTTTCGGGTATGGGTAAGGGTAATCTTTCACTAAACAGTGCAGGTATATTTTTAGGTATCGGGAAAAGATTCCATTAATCATAATAACAGCATAGCAGGAATGCGAAAAAAAATAATAATTTTTTTGGCAGTGGCCCTTGTATGTCTTGCCGTGGCCTGGTACTGGTATAATAAGCCACGGGAAGATATATCCGGTAAAAACACGCAACTGTTCATCAGTGCTGCGCTGTTGTATGAAGGGTACCATAGCGATGAGACAGCGGCGGATGAAAGGTTTTTAAATAAAGTAATTGAAGTTAAAGGAAGGGTGGATGATATTATTCTCAATGGTAATGACGCGGTATTAATGCTCGGTATGCAACCGGGAGGAGGTGGTATAAGCTGTTTTTTTTCACCGGCATCATCGTTAGAAATGAACCATATAAAAGAGGGGATGGAAGTGGTGGTGAAAGGAAAATGTACAGGCTTTAACATGGATGTTAACCTCACCGATTGTATCATCATTCTATAAAAATTGAAACGTATGATCCGTAGTCTTCTCTATATATGGGCGCTGATTTTTTTTATTTCGGCTTTGGGAAGCTGCTCCAAAGCATCGGAAGATGTGCTGATGCCGCAGCAGTGCGATACCGTTGGCATGAAATACAGCAGGGATATTTTACCCATTATTGCTGCCAACTGTTATTCCTGCCATGCCAATGGTATCGTTAACGGCGATGTTAGCTTAGATGGCTATGCTAACCTGAAAATACAGGCCGGTAATGGTAATCTTATAGGTGTTATTACGCATGCTAACGGTTATCCTCCAATGCCGGATAACGGAGGAAAGCTTTCTGATTGTGAGATCAATAAAATAAAAGCGTGGATAGCGGGAGGAGCGGGGCAGGAGTGAGGTATGAGATATCAGCTATCAGTGAGTAACTACTAATGATGGGATGAATACTCCTTCTTTGTACTGCTGATTGATTGCAAAGCACCAAAAGGCAAATAACAAAAACCAAATAAAATTCAACTTTAAAATCCGAAGCCGGAAGGCCGAAATCCGAAATTCGGGGAGAAGAGAAAGGTGAGAAGTGAAAGAAGGAATATCTGTTCTGTTGTTAATAGCTACTCTCCCGATAGCTGATCGCTGACGGCTTTACCAGGTGTGAGGTGTCAGGGGAAACGATTCATTTCAAAAAAATCAGTGAATGAAGAAGTTTATACTATATATCGGGTTCTGCGCACTGGTAATTCCGGCTGCATCTGCGCAGGTGTATATTACCAGAACGGGTGTTATTCAATTCTTTTCCAAAACGCCAATGGAAGATATTAAGGCAGAGAATAACCAGGTATATGCGGCTATTGATCTCTCGCAGAAAACGATGGCCTTTTCCATGCTCATGAAAAGTTTTTTGTTCAGGAAGGAACTGATGCAGGAACACTTTAATGAGAACTATGTAGAGAGCGACAGGTATCCCAAATCCCTTTTTAAGGGAACGTTTACCGGTGATGTTGATTTGCAAAAGCCGCAGATATACAACATCCGGGTACAGGGCGTAATTACATTGCATGGTGTGGAAAAGTCTATTAGTACACCGGCCACACTGGAGGTTACTGCGGATGGGCTAACGGGAACGGCGCGGTTTAATCTTTTACCGCAGGATTTTGATATTACCATTCCCGGTATTGTAAGAGACAAGATCGCCAGGCAAATTGATGTGCAGGTAAAAATTAGCTGCAAACCTGTAAACTAAACCATATGAAACGCCCACGTAAAATATTTCACATAAAGGGGAATATATATCAGGGCGTTCCCTGTTTTCCGGCCAGGCAGGCGTCCGGCCATTAAAACATTAAAAATATACGGATGAAATATTATGCATTGTTTTTCTTTTTATGTACCTGCTTTGGTAAGATAGCAATATCCCAGGATTCCAGCCTGCTGCATATGCTGGAAGATTCCATGATGACGGATAAACAGGGGGGGCGTGTTACAGCAACATTTAAGGGCACGCACATCATTAACACGCAATCTGTGGAAACCCCGGCAAAGGGTGTGCTGCTGTTTATGATCATGCACCGTTTTGGAAAAATAAATGAAGGGGCGTATGAGTTTTTTGGATTAGACAATGCCACAATGCGCATGGGGTTCGACTACGGCCTTACCGATGAGCTAACGGCTGGCATTGGACGAAGTACCTTTCAGAAAACATACGACGGGTATCTGAAAGGTAAGCTCTTGCGGCAATCAGAAGGTGCCGGGAAACGCATCCCGGTTTCTGTAACGGCGCTGGCAGGCATAGCCTATACATCGTTAAGATACAGCGACAAGCCTTATCTCAATGCAAAGTACCGTACCAGCTACACCGTACAATTGCTGGTAGCGCGAAAGCTCAGCCGCAATTTGTCGCTGCAGTTATCGCCTGCCTGGCTGCATTATAACCTGGTGCCTGCGGCAGTGGATAAAAATGATGTGTTTGCATTGGGCATGGGCGGAAGAATGAAGATCACGAAGCGCTCGAGTATAAATGTGGAATATAATTATCTGCCCGGCAACCAGGTCAATTCATTCAAAGTATACAATTCATTTTCCGCCGGATTTGATATTGAAACCGGGGGGCATGTTTTCCAGGTGCACGTAACCAACTCACAGGGCATGGTGGAGCCGCTGTTCCTCGGGCGTACTACGGGAAGCTGGGGTAAGGGGGATATTTATTTCGGATTCAATATTTCACGCTCTTTCAATTTAAGCAGGAAACATTAATATTTCATTATAAAAAGAAACATATGGATCGCAGGAATTTTATTAACGACATTGGCCAGGTAACCGTTGCCGTATGCGCGGGAAGTTTATTAGCAGCCTGTTCCAAGTCTTCCGATAATAATGCTACGCCCGGTCCTGGCGGCGGCGGAGGTGGAAACGCTTTGCTCACCGCTAATCTTACCTCGGAGCTTACTGCTGTAGGCAGCTCAAAAACCAGTGGTACTGTTATTGTTATCAGAACGGCAGCCGGCAACGTGGCTGCATCTTTTGTGGCGCTAAGCCTGGTTTGCACGCATGAGCAATGCACGGTAGATTATGTAGGCTCCAACGGATTTAAATGCCCCTGCCATGGCAGTGAATACAATGTAAGCGGAACCGTAACCATGGGCCCCGCGCCATCTTCTTTAAAAAAATACACGGTAACGGTTAATAGCAATACGCTCACGGTTAGTTAGGGTACAGGTCGTAAATTACAGTGTCTTATCCCTGAAACCTGAAACCTGTAACTTGCAACCTGCAACCTGAGACTGCCCTTCGGGGTTATGGTGCCGCTTGTTTATACAATCCAAATTCAGAGAGCGTAGGGTTTAATCTCGATGACAGGATACGCAGCCGCACTTTGCTTGCCGTTACCGGGTCAAACCGGATCAGTCGTTTATACCCCACCGTTGTACCTGTGGTAATGGTTTTCCATTCCTTGCCCTCCTGGTATTCCAGCACGAACTTTTCAATACGTTGGCCAATGGTAATATTTTCCTGCAGGAGCAGCACGTCAAAGGTTTTGCTTCCTTTAAGGTTCAGCTCAATTACGGCAGTGGTATCCTTTTTCCTTGTAGTCCAGTAGGTATCATAATCCTGGTCAAGGATATGTTTCCCGCTTTTGCCGATGTTGGTACCTGCGCCATTGGCCAGGTTAACGGCAAAGGTTTCGGAAATCATTTTCTTCCATGCCACCAGGTTAGCCATATCATTTTCGTGTATCACACCTCTTTTATCGGGAGGGATATTCAACAGTAAAACACCGTTCCTTCCTACCGAACTGTAATAGATATCTAAGAGCTTTTCAGGCGTTTTTACTTTGTCGTCTTCCCTGGCATGGTAAAACCAGCCCGGCCGTATAGATACATCTGTTTCGGCAGGATACCATACGAGTCCTTTGGCATTTATTATTTTTTCCCGGCTGCCCAGGTCATTGCCCGTCATATCGCCCTGGGGCTTAAAAACAAGATCGCGCTGTGATCCCGAAGCAATTTCCGTTTGATCTAAATTATCGGCAGGCACTACGCTCCATTCCGTTTCGCGGCCATAGCCACTCTCGGTGCCTACCCATCTTACATCCGGCCCCATAATGGCGATGGTGGCGGCGGGTTGCAGCTTGCGGATCAGTTGATACCATCGCTCAAAATCATATACCTGTTTCTTCCCGTTAGGTCCTTCGCCATTGGCGCCATCGAACCACACTTCGTCTACACGGCCGTAGCGGGTAAGCAATTCCGTAAGCTGCGCAACAAAAAAGTCATTGTAGGCATCTGTTCCGTATACGGAAGCATTCCTGTCCCAGGGTGATACATAAATACCAAAGCCAATGCCATAGGCCCGGCACGCGCCGGCTACTTCTTTTACCACATCTCCTTCACCATTTTTCCAGGGGCTGGCTGCTACAGAGTGATTCGTGGTTGCTGTAGGCCATAAACAAAACCCGTCGTGGTGCTTTGCGGTGATGATCACCTGCTTAATACCGGCGTTCTTGGCGGCGAGCACCCATTGTTTCGCGTCTAATGCCGTGGGATTGAAAAGGACGGGATCTTCGGTTCCATCACCCCATTCCTTATCGGTAAAAGTGTTTATCCCGAAGTGAAAAAAAGCGGTGAGCTCCAGTTGCTGCCAGCGCAGTTGTCGTGGTGCAGGTGTTACATTTGCCGCTTTGGCAATGATATCTTTTTCCGTGTCGCCGGGTTGTATCAGCACATAATTTTCTTTTGCTTCCTGGCCGAAAGCTATATTGCATAATAGGGTACATGCTAAAGCGATCAGTTTGTTCTTATTCATTTTGCTTCGTATAAAGTGATTTTTTGTGTCATTAAGATGGCAATTATTGTTCAGCCTGTTTGCCCTTCAGTATTTGTTTTGCATCCTCATCTTCATATTGTGCTATCAATGTATTGAGCCGGGACTTCAACTCCCGCGTAATTTTTTCATATCCCTTTTTACCATACAGGTTATGCATATCGTGCGGATCTTTTTGCAGGTCGTACAGTTCCCAGCTATCCACTCTTTTATAAAAACGGATGAGCTTATATTGTTTTGTTTGTACGCCAAAATGAGGCGATACGGCATGTTCGCCGTTTTCATAATAGTGATAATACATCGCCTCCCGGCCTTTTACTTTGTTACCGGTCAGCAAAGGCAGTATGGATTTCCCCTGCATGTCTCCGGGTATAGCCACACCGGCGGCGTCTAAGCAGGTAGACGGAATATCAAGGTTCATTACATATTCGTTCAGCTTTGTACCCGGCTTAATTACGCCGGGGTAGCGCATCATCATGGGTGTTCTGAACGACTCTTCATACATGAAGCGCTTATCAAACCAGCCATGCTCGCCCATATAAAATCCCTGGTCCGATAAATACATTACGATCGTATTATCTGTTAGCTGATGCTGATCCAGGTAATCCAGCGTACGGCCGATATTCCTGTCTAATGCAGCAGCCGTGCTCAGGTAATCTTTCATATAGCGCTGGTATTTCCATTCTGTTAGCGCCCTGCCCGACAGGTTGCGTGCTTGAAAATCTGCATAAACAGGCTGATAATAGGCATCAAATTTATCGCGTTGGGCGGCATTCATGCGGGTAATGGCGGGTTCTTTATTACCGGCAGGCAGCATTTTCAGATCATAGCCTAATATCATGGTTCTGGCTATGGTCATATCCTGCACTTTTGCCGCGGCCCTGTTATCGTAATCATCATAAAAATTTTCGGGCAAAGGAAAAGTTATAGCATCAAACATCCCCATGTCTGTTGTGTCGGGTAGCCATGTACGGTGGGTTGATTTATGCCCGATCACCAGGCAAAAGGGCTTGCTCGTATCCCGTTCGTTTAACCAGTTTTCGGTTATATCCTCCACAATATTGGCAGCATATCCTTCTATTCTTTTGGTGCTGCCGTCCATCATCAGCACATCCGGATTATAATAGCTGCCCTGCCCGGGAAATATCTGCCAGAAATCAAAACCCTGCGGCTTTGTTCCGAGGTGGTATTTGCCTATCCAGGCGGTTTGATACCCGTTAGCCTGCAGTTGTTTTACGAACAGATCCTGGCCGGCGTTGAAGTTAGAAGTTTCATTGTCTTTAAACCCGTTCTTATGACTGTACTTACCGGTAAGCAACACTGCCCTGCTAGGCCCGCAGATAGAATTGGTAACATAGGCTTTGTTGAACAGCACCCCTTCTTTGGCGATCCGGTCTATATTAGGGGTTTGCATCAGCTTACTTCCATAAGCACTGATGGTTTGGTAAGCGTGGTCATCAGAAAGAATGATGATGATGTTGGGACGGCTCTTATTTTGCTGCGCTGTTATCACCGAACAGATGGTAAAGCTGATCAGTGCGGTTAGTATGAGCTTTTTCATGATCAATTTTTAAGAAAAGGAAAATGTATGTTTTCTGTATGTTCATTTTGCATGATCTGTTGTATGCTTTGCACAATGCGAGGATTTTCCATAGCAACATTTTTTGTTTCACCGCGATCGGAATCGAGGTTGTATAATTCCAGGGGGCTGCCGGGGTCTTTCATAACGTTTAAGCGTACCCCTTTCCATTCGCCCATGCGAACAGCCTGCCTGCCGCCGTCTTCATGAAATTCCCAGTATAAAAACGGGTGCTGTTTTTGTTTGCCTTTGGATGAAAGCGTGGGCAACAGGGAAACGCCATCCGTATGAGGTGGCACAGGTGCGCCGGCTATTGCGGCAAAAGTGGGCATAAAATCCCAAAAGGCTCCTGTAAAACCGGATACTTTGGGCTTTGTAATAACAGCCGGCCAATAAGCGATCACAGGAGTGCGGATGCCGCCTTCATACAGGTCTCTTTTTATTCCCCTGAAACCGCCGCTGCTGTTAAAGAATGCGGGATCGTTACCGCCTTCGCGGTGCGGGCCATTGTCACTTGTAAAAATGATGAGGGTATTTTTTTCAAGCCCCAGCGTTTTTAATTTTTCCACTACCTGTCCCACGTAATGATCCAGCCTGGTTACCATTGCCGCATAAGCCGCATGCGGGTAAGCCTGGGGTTGATAGCCTTTACCATCCCATGATGCGGGTATAACTTGCGGCTGTTCGTTAAATTTTCTTTTATAGTAATCCAGCAGGCTGTCGTTTTGGGGTAATTGCAAAGCGGCATGCGGTAAAGTGTAAGAGAGATACAGGAAGAAAGGTTTTGTTTTATATTCATCAATAAATGCAAGGGCTTCTTTTTGTATAAGGTCTGGCGCATAGTATTGCTGGCTGGCGGGGGTGTTGGCGTAGTCAATCCTGGTGTTATTATTCCATAAGTGACCGGGGAAATAGTTGTGCGACTGGCGCTGGCAGTTGTATCCGAAGAAACGATCGAAGCCCTGTTGATTGGGGGCACCTTCAGAACCCGGGTATCCTAATCCCCATTTGCCGAAATTGCCTGTAACGTATCCTGCGTTTTTCAGCATTTCGGCCATGGTATAGGCTGTGTCGGGTAATGGCAATTGTCCTTCGGGCTGAATTTCATAATTGCCCCGAACAGGGGTATGGCCGGTATGCTGCCCCGTGAGCAGGGAAGAACGGGAAGGAGCGCATACTGATGTGCCTGCATAGAATTGTGTAAAGCGTATTCCGCCGGCAGCCAGTTGATCAATATGAGGCGTTTCAATCAGCCTTTGGCCGTAGCAACCCGGGTCGCCATAGCCCATATCATCGGCCAGGATAAAAACGATATTAGGTTTGGTTTGCGCAAAAGCGGTGAGTGATAAGAAACAATAAAGAAAAAGAACGGCTGCCTTTAGCATTATGTGTTATTTTTTTGAATTTCTGATCACTGCAAGATACAAAACCGTAAAATAAGGTCTGAAAATGACATTGCCGGCTTTAAGAATTTCCGTTAAGTGAGAGAAACGAAGAGCGTGTATATTTTCCATTCCATATTTTCGGAAGCTGCTATACCGGCAATGGCTACACGAATTTTGATTGCCCGGAAAGCAGGATATGCTTTTTCTCTTTTTCAGGAGACCAGTTCAATCCATACCGGGGCGTGATCGCTTGTTTTTTCCCAGCCTCTTACATGCCGGTCTACACCCGCGCTAACCAGGCGACTGCTAAGGTTTGGACTAAGGAGGAAATGATCAATACGCAAACCCGCATCACGTTCGTATGCGTTACGGAAATAATCCCAGAACGTATAGATCTTCTCATCCGGATAAAGTGTTCGTATTGCATCCGTCCATCCCTGCGCTGCAAGGGTTTTAAACGCTGCACGAACTTCAGGGCGGAACAGCGCGTCGTCTACCCAGCGTTCCGGCTTATACACGTCAAGCTCTGCTGGCATTACATTATAATCTCCCGTTAGTACCGTTGGCTTGCCGGATGCGAGGAGTGCGCCAGCATGAAGCGTTAAGCGTTCAAACCAGCGCAGCTTATAATCGAATTTTGGCCCGGGAGCGGGATTACCGTTCGGCAGGTAAAGACAACCCACAACAATGCCGTTGATGACTGCTTCAATATAGCGGCTATGCAGATCTTCCGGGTCGCCCGGCAGTTCACGGCATACCTCGCTGATTTCATAGTTACGCGCCAGGATGGCAACGCCGTTCCAGCTTTTTTGCCCGTGCCAGATGGCGCTATAACCCGCGGCTTGTAGGGCCTGCTCCGGAAATTTTTCTTCCGGTGCTTTTAATTCCTGCAGGCAAACAATATCCGGCGCTGTTTCATCCAGCCAGCGGAGCAATACCGGCAGGCGCCCGTTTACGCCATTTACATTGTAAGTAGCAATTTTCATTTTACATTATTCGTGTGGGATAAAGATAACTGAAAAATAAGTCAATTGTTTGCGCCCTGCTGCTGTTCATTTTCTCCCGGGACTTTGGAGACTCGTATGACTAAAGCTACGATGTGACTGATGTCCCGTAAGTCGCACAAAACATTATTTTTTGTTTCTTTTATCTAATCTTGCTTTGGTCATTCTTTCTCTTAAACCACCATCATTAATAAATGCCTTCTCTAATTAATTCTCGCCTTTGTCATTCTTTCACGTAAGCCGCCCTCTTTAATGAAGGCGGTTTCCAATTGTTTTATTTGCTGACTTAGCAGGTAATTTGCACGGGCAACATTTGTCAGTTTTATTTCTGTTTCTTTTGAGGTTGCGGATGCCATGCTTGCTTCGGCAATGTTCTGCCTGCCACTCCTGGCGGCTTGTACCATTTGGTCTATCGTTCTATCGTATTTCTGAAAAAATCTTTTGGTGAAATAAACCGTGCCAAGTCATGGGTGTTTGAATTTAAGTTGGATGCTGTTTAGGGTGACATACAACGAGCAGGGTTGGCGAAGTGCGGATCGAAGCATTCCGTCCCGACCGGCATACTGAAGTTGAATATTATTTTTCAGTTTAAGATATAATTTTTTGCCGATAGCGTTCCTTTTGCCGGAATAAAAGCTACAACAAAGAACCGGAAGTTGAAAAACGTTATTCGTTTACCTGTATTTTTGCCAACCGGCCTGGTAGCTGGCTTCTTTGTCCTCCCTTAGGTTTTAGCAAAAGGGTTTACAATTTTTCCTTTTTGAATGTCCTCCAAATTTTCGCTGAATGGGTCAAAGTACGTTTTCTTCCAACTGTCTTTTTTAAACTTAAAAGCGTATGCCAAATAATCGCCGTTGCACGGCAGCATAAAGTACTTTTCAGGGTCGGCATAAAACGTAAAATGCAATTCTAAAATATTACAACGCTACAGGCGACCCGGTAACCAACGGTACGGAAGGTAAACGTATTTATGAGCTCACTAACCACTTGGGCAATGTGATGGTAACGATAAGCGACAGGAAAATAGGTATTGATGAGGATAGCGATACGGTGATAGACTATTATACGGCGGAAGTATTAACTTCACAGGACTATTACGCATTTGGGATGTTAATGCCGGGAAGAACATACTCGAATGCAGGTGCAAAATATAAGTATGGGTTTAACGGGAAGGAGAATGATAATGAAGTGAAGGGGGAAGGTAATATTTTAGATTTTGGAGAAAGAATATATGATCCACGTTTGGGAAGGTGGTTCAGTATTGATCAAAAAATGAATAAATATCCAAATTTAAGCCCGTATAATTTTTCTGCTAATAATCCAATTGTAAATGCCGATATTGATGGCAGAGATTATATCTTAAAAATATTTTATGACGAGAATGGCAATGGACAAATCCAAATCATATATAATACGTACACAGTTTCTGATGATAATAAAAATGAGTTCGAAAATGCTATGGGGTTATGGAAGGCCTTAAATGGTACTAAGATTAAGCTTAATGATGAGCTTTTTACAGTGTCTTTCATAACTAATACAATTCAGAAATCTAATTTGGAAGAAGCTATGAAAGCTTCTGCTACTGATGAGTATTCAAATGTTTATGCAGGTAACATAAGCGATAAAGGGTTTGCTGATGATCAGACTATGATCAATGTAAATTATACATTAAAAAGTGATAATTCTGGTGCGGAAATACCTCCTATTGACTTAGGTCCAGTTGCTATGACAGCTGGTTGGAGGAATTACTTTTGGTATAAGAAAATTACGGTAAATAGAATATTAACTAAGGATGTTGCAAAAGTTATAAATCAAAAAGCAAATACTAAAACGGAGACTATTTTAGGCAATAGTCCAAAAATTATTGCTCATGAAATAGGGCACACATTACGTTTGGAGCACAATGAAGACTATACGGATGGGGCCTCAGAATTAGATAAGAATGGAAACTTAATAAGATTATCAAACTTTGATAAGAATGGTGTAATGACTAAAGATGGTAAAAGTGCACCTACAGTCACCGATTTGCTAAATGTATTAATGGAAGGCCTGACTTTTAAAAATGATATTGGTGGGAGACGTAAACTCGAAATAAGCGATGAAACACGAAAAAGAATATTCCCTAGTTGGGATGGTAAATCAACTTCTCCAAAGCCAAATATGAAAGAAGTAAAGATTACTCGTGCAAATAATTAAACTATATGATAAAATCGATTTATATATTTTGTTTATTACTGCCTTTGTTAGGATTTAATCAGACATATAAAAAAATAGACAGATACTTTCTATTAGAAATTCAAACCCCACAGGGTAACCAAATTGATTTTCTTAGATTAGCCTTAGTTCCTCTAAAACCCAATACAGATAAAAGCGTATTTATCAAGAAATTGAGAAAAATGAAACATTTAAATCTTAACAGGTTTAGTGACTATTCTAAGATTTATAATTTTTTGCCGGTTTATCATGATTCGTATTTACGATACTCAAAAGATACATCTGATTATGATAGCTACTTTTTTAAAGATACTTCAAGAGTAGCAAACTTTTTGCAACAATATTTAGCTCATCTCTCGAATGGCACGGTTGATAATTTTACTAATGAAACCGTTATTTTAAGGATCGACAATATTTTAGTAAAACTATTTGAAGTCAAAGGGAACATTTGGGTTGTAAATTTTGATACTGGAGTTAATCTCCTATCTGCAAATAGGAAAATAAGAGATAACTACATTGCCAGTAATAGTGAGTTGCTGGGGTCAGATACAATGAGGAAAAATGAAAAATTTATTTTGAATGATGTTTTTTTGCCTTGTAAAAAGGGCTTTGTACTAACTGGTGGGGAGTTTTCAATCGAGAATATTAATTATATCGAAAAGCAAAAGAATAGTCTACGAATTGATACTTGCACTTTATCAAAAAAATCTGTTTTGATAAAGGAGATAAACAACAAATAGATTGAATATGCCTAAGGCCCTGCTATTTTGCTATTAGCGATAGTCTATTGTCAAGGACCCTTTGGTTTCTCTTGCAGTCATTGTTGGTGTTCGTGGGAGGAAAAGGTGAGTTGGAATCACCAACAACAGGAGTTTGAGAAGGTACGGTACTGGCGCAAGTCTGTAGCAGTGTTATTGTGAATAGCCGACCTGATGGTTGAGTGTTACTTGTTTATAATGGGGACGTTGTGTGCATGTTATACTGAATTTGTAAATTGAAATATTCGGCTATTTGCAGAGTCTGCTCATGCTCCGCATTCGCGATGCAGATAACTCTTCGGTATACATAAAATTATATCCATACTAATTCAAATCAAAATTATTAAAAACGTTTCGCAAACACTTTAAACCCGATCAAAATGAAAAAACAAACTTTATCTCTATCATTTTTGTTACTAACGTCAATTGCTTTTGCGCAAATTAATTTAACTCCCGGCTATATAACTATCGGTGGAGTGCCGGCCCAAACCAATTATGGTACAACTGTACAAGGAAGCTTGTATGTAACACACAATACCAATGCTTCCAAATTTTTCCAGTTTGATATATGGAATGGCAGGATAGCCACCACGGCAAACTGGTGTGTTTTTTACAACACGCAAACAAGCACTTTTAACGACCTGGCAGTTGGCGCCGTTTTTAATTACTCCGACAGCCGCGCCAAAACAAATATTACGCCTGTAAAGTATGGCTTGTCAACCCTTAGCAAATTAAAGCCGGTAAACTACCAACTTCTTAAAGACCCCTCTGGCAGGGTTAACCACCAGGAGCTGGGACTGCTTGCACAGGATGTAGAACTGCTGATACCGGAGTTGGTGCGAACTGACAATGAGGGTAAGAAATTATTAAACTACACAGGACTTATACCCGTTCTGATAAAAGCGATACAGGAGCTGCAAACAGAAGTTGCTGAATTAAAAGCTTCGTTCAGCGCCAGGGTTTCATAGCTGGCCACAATGGCTCCTGATGAAAACCCCTGCGCGACTTAAATATTATATTGGTTACTGGTCGCTGAACCCGCAAAAGCGGATCAACTTCATTGCCAGTGTAGCGTACAAATTCTAACGTATATGAGTTATGGATACCAGGTGTATATTAACCCAGTGAACTCTGATCCCGGGGATCCGTGCTGATCAGGTCATCGGATCCAAAGGAAAAACCAGCCATTCGGTTTAATTATCTTTCTACAGATCAGGATCGGAAGGAATGGGTGGAGGTCATCCGCTATTGAAGATCATGATTGAGAATAAAGTTATCACGCATAAAAAAGCCCGCCTATGCTAAGCTTTGGCGGGCAAAGGCGTAGAGAAAGGGATTACTTGCTATGATCCCCGGCGCTTGCGGAGAGACAGGGATTCGAACCCTGGGTACCCTTGCGAGTACAACGGTTTTCGAGACCGTCCCATTCAACCACTCTGGCATCTCTCCTTTAATGAACAGCGCAAATGTATTTATTTCTGTTTAAAATCAGTGTATTCCCGCTACTGTCAGGTTATTGTCTTTAAATACCACAAATGTTCCATCGCCTTTTTTCAATTGCACATTGTTCAGCCGGAATTGTTTTTCCGGGAAAGCTGTTTCCCTTAGCTCAATATCTACATCATCTTCTTCAATGGTTAACTGCGTGTAAATAAAAAGGGCAATATCCTGGCGTACCCCTCTTGGCGTATATTCCTTTTCATAAAGCAGGGACTGATCCTGCGATGAAAATATTTTCAGCGCCACCGGGCTTCTCTTTTTCACCACCGGAGTCAGCGCCTGCATGTGTTTTGCCGCGGAGCTACCCTGTTCATATTCCTGCGGAGTGGAAATATATTTGAAGTTTACGATCAGTGTTTTTTCTTCGGGGTTAAAAAAACGGACTACCGTGCTGCTTAGCGGGATCATGCATGCAAAAAAAACAGTAAGGATCAGCACCGAAAGAACAGGGTGGCTTTTTTCATGATCTGCAATGATCAGCTTATCCTGTTTTTTACCGTTCTCATTCCTTTCGTCAGAAAACGCAAGAAGCTTTTCCTTACTGTATTGGGTTAGTGTAAACAACTTCAGCTTAGACGCGTCATATTTTTTTGAAAACGTGGGAGCCCTTTTCCGCAGGAACCGCTTTATGGTCCATGTTTTTCCCAGGCGGTAATAACAGTCTTCACAGCTCAGGAGCGCAACCTTCCGGCTATTGTTTTCCAGTATCTGCTGCACATCCTTTGGCATTACGCTCCCCGTGCAGGGAACCTTATAATGCACAATATTCAGCTCGGGGGGTAGTTCGGGTTCCGGGAAGTAGCTGCAACTGAAAAGGGTAATATCGGCTTTGTTCTGCGGGTGCAATGCAAGCTCCGGAAACTGCGGATGACTGATGGCGTGTTCGGCGCAGGAACCAATGCAGATACCGCAGCCCACACATTTGTCGGGTGAGAGTATCGCTTTCCTTTCCCCGTTCGTAATAAGCATGTCAATGGCTTCGTAAGGGCAATCATAGGAGCAAAGGTTACAGGCGTCGCATTGATCAAGGTCGATATGAACGGGCGGCCTGTTTTTTCGTTTGAAAATATAAGGTATAATGCACAGCAGCAACCCCGAACCTGTTAAGATGATCCAGTTTTGATTAACGCTGAACAGCTTCATGAGGTAATAGCCGAAATAATAATACCAGTCGAAAGTAGTATGTATCGGCAGGTTGGATGCCTGTGCGGGCGGATCGCTTTTTACAGGAAATAAAAACGATATAATGCTCAAAGCGATAACGGAATAAAGGATCAGTTTTTTGGGAGGGAATATCTTTGGCTTTGATATCCGGAGCACATGTATCCATATAATGATAACCGTTATCAGCGAAAAAGCAATATGCCCGAACAGCGCCACTTTAAAAAAGCCGCCCACGGTGCTCAGGTCATTCAATAAAAAAGCGCCGGCTATAGACGGGTCAAAAATGGGCAGGCCGGAGAACAGCCTGGCGGTAAGGTAGCCCGTAAGCTTGGCTTTCTGATCCCACACCAATATATAACCGGTTACCCCGATGAGGATAACGATGAGGAATGAAATAATGCCGCTGATCCAGGAAACCAATCGTTTAAACTTCGACGTTATTAAAGTGTGCAGCAGGTGCAGCAGTATAAAAATAACCAGCAGGTCCGACGAGTACCGGTGAATGCTTCTCATCCACCCGTTAAAAATATTGGCCGACATGGCTTCTACCGAATCCCAGGCATGACGCGGGTTGATGTTGTAAAAAATAAAAATATAAATACCGGAAATGCAGGCAATAACAAAAAGCAGAATAGCAATGCTCCCCAGGTGATAGAGAGGGTTTAAGCCGGTGGAGTATACCTTTCCAAGCCGGGAAGATATTTTTTGGAATAGCTGGTGTCCGTGGGTACGCTCTTTAATGACATTACAGGTATCGGTTTGTTTATCCATGCTGGTCTTTTGTTACAATAAAGGATCTTATAAAAAGTATGCTTATAAGGCTGATCATCAGCAAACCGGCCGACGTGGATATAATAAACCGCCAGTCTATTGTATAGGTTTTTAAAACGGGGTCGTACCCGAAGCAGCGCAGGTAAAAGCCTTTAATGATGCCCGGCCTTGTTTTTTCGGCCATGGCTTCCATTACGGCAAGCTTTATATCTTTTTTGGAAGGATTTATGCCGTAGATGTATCTTGATATCTTTCCTCCCGGCGTTAGCACAATAAGAACAGAAGGATGGTTGAATTCCTTTGTTGCTGGATCATAGTCATATTGGTAGTCAATGGATGACATGAACTGTTGTATGTTTTCCGCGGATGCGGAAATGGTTTTCCAGTTTATGCCGTCCATCTTCCACCTGTTTTCATAAGCTGCCAGGTTCATTGGTTTGTCGCTGCTGTCGAAAGAAAAACTAACCATTGTAAAATCTTTTCCCAAACTGCCCAGTCCGGTAATTGCCGTTTGAACGCCATTGCTGATTACGCCGCACAGCGAATGGCACCTGGTATACACAGGCGAAATAATAAGCGGCTTTTTACCCAGCAGGGTAAACAGTTCGAAGCTATTGCCGGCAGCATCGAACACCTCAATATTCACCGCTTTTTGCGCGAGGAATTTTTTTTCATTGGGGAAATTGAACCCGCTTAATAAAAGCCATACCGGTAATATCCATAAATGCGCGTATTTCATATCAGCCAGGTTAATAATACCGGGGCCCGGCCCCGGTATGAATTTCTAAACATCAGGGTTTTTCTTCGGGTATTGCATTTAGTTCACGTTCCATGTTGCGGCAAGCCATTTCCAGTTCAGGAAAAAGAGCGCCAGGAAAACCAGTAAAAATATAATGGTAAGCACAAGTGTGCCGGGTGCTTCAAATCCTTTATGCGCTTTGGCTTGCGGCGCCAGGGGCGAAATGGCGAGCTGCATATCCTCCGGCCCGTTTACCTTCGGCCCAAAGAAAACGGAGATCACCACGATCAGTATCCATACCAGGGTAGACAGGAATGCCAGCGTGCCGCCCAGCATCATCAGCGCCCAGAAAAAATCTACCGCCGGGTTAAAATTGTAGGTAAAAGGTCCCCCCGAGAAAGTGGAATCCCAGTGCCGCCGCGGAACACCCATTTGCCCGAGCACGATCATGGATATAGACAGCAGGGCTATTCCCACAAAAAACATCCAGGGTTGCCATTTGGCCCATCCGAAGCCAACGATCTTTCTGCGGAAGATCAGCGGAATCAAATAATAGGTAATGCCCATAAAGGTGAGGGTGGTGCCTATTACCACGGTTCCTTTAAAATGGCCGGGAATGGCTATTGTATTGTGTACTATAATATTGGTTTGTTCCATCCCAAATATCACTCCTGTGGTGCCGCCAATAAATCCAAAGCCGATTATGGCCAGAATAATGGATGAGAAAGCAGGATTGCCCCAGGGCGCTTTCGACAGCCATTGGAACAAGCCCTTATTGTATCCCCACCTGCGCTGTGCCGATTCAAATGAAGAGGGCACCGCAAAAGCATGTATCATGGAAGCCAGCACAGCCAGGTACATGGCATAGCTGGTATTCCATACTTTCCATGCGCTGCTTACGCCGGGGTCGGTTAGCAGGTGATGGGCAGATGCCAGGCAAATGAAAAGGATATAAAGCACAAAGGCTGTTCGCGATACCCTTTCATTAATAGAAGTGCCGCCAACAGCTAAAAAAGATACCATGTACCAGATGGATACCATTGCCGCCACATTTATTTGCTGTGAGGAATGCCCCAGTCCCCACCAGATGAGCTTGTACATTGCCGGGTCAATATTGCTTATCAGCCCCAGCGACCATAAAAAAGTAGGGATATAGATAAGCGCCCCGGAGGCTAATGTAATAACCGCAATAATAGCTGCCGTTGTTAAACCGTAGGTAAAAAGCGGCATGGTATCGCCGTATGCTTTTTCCCTCCTGGCGATCATAAGGTTGCCAAAGAATAATATAACGGCCAGCAATGCGCCTACCGCAAAAAGTATAATACCTAAGTAATACAGGGGGTGCGCTTTGAGCGGGGTATAGGAAGTGAGCATTACATCCGCTTTCCCCATCAAAATAATGATGTTGGACAGCACCAGCCCTGCCACCATCAGCGCAAAAGCTATCCAGCCCAGCCGGGGAGCGCAAAACCGGGTATTGAGCACTACGGTTGAGCCAAAATATAAGCCGGCGATCTCAAAAAAAATGATCCAGAAAATAAGCGCGTTCAGTCCGTGAAAGGTTACCAGCCGGTAATACCATTCGGCGCCCAGCAGGTGCACCGGCTGGTACCGGGTAAAAACCAGCAATATGGCGGCGGTTACGGCGAGCAATAAGGAAATAACCGCGAATACCGCGTTGTAACGGATGAGCTTTTCCGATTGCAGGTCTACTTTAAACCCTGTTATATCGCAAGTACGAAACATGGTATCAGGTTTTAGGGTTAGTTTTTTAATGTTTTGATGTAGGCGATCAGTTGTTCAATTTCTTCATCTGTTACCGGAAACACCGGCATAGGTGTGTTCTCGAAGCCAACTGTTATTTTCTGTTGCGGGTTTTTAATGGATTCCCTTATGTAGGCTTCATCTACCACAACACTGGTTTTCTTACCGTTCTCTATTACTTCCTCCTCTTTGCCGAACAAGCCGTTCCATGCCGGGGCGATCTGGCTGCTGCCGTCTGTTTTATGGCAGGCGCCGCACCCTTTCAGCGTATATACCTGCTCGCCCAGTAAAGCCATTTCCGTTTCCGTCAGCGGTTCGTTCTTTTTTTCAGGTAACGGATCAGGCGCTTTTTTGAAATTTTCGTAGCCGTATAGTTTCAGGTCTTCTTCGTTCCCGATCACTACGATCTTACCGATCATGGTATGATGCCCTATACCGCAGAACTCATTGCAGATCACCTTGTATTCCCCGGCTTCGGTAGGCTTAAATTCGAGCACATAATCGTATTGCGGGTATACCTGGAAATTCATGTTCACCGGTTGTATGGAAAACCCGTGCACCACATCCTTGGATGAGATGTGCATCTTGTACGACTGGTCTTTTTGCAGGATCATCACCGGGCTCCATCTCCACATTTCACTCATCACAAAAACATCGCTGTTGGGCTGTGGACGCACCACGGGGATGCCATTATCCACGCCGATCATATTTTGTTTGGTATAAGCTTCACTAAGCTTAGAAAACTCCGCCGTGCTTGTACGGTAAGTAATGTTGGAAGGGTTCTGCTTTCCGTATACATGCCACATGATCATCCATACAAAAAGCATGATGCAAAGCACAAGGGCGATGACCATCCACATTTTTTCATCTTTGGATACTTTTTTGTCGTACCATCCTTCTGCCGGACTGAATAAACTCATACGTATGGTTTTGGGTGAAGAATTTATTTGATCAGGGCATCTTTAATGGCTTCCGGAATAGCCGGGAGGTTAGAAAGCTCCATTACGCCCCATAGCAGGTAAAAGATGGCATAGATGGTTACGCCTAAGAAAAGCAGTAGCATAAAATCGTCCATGATCATTCTCGAAAATGGAACCTTTTCTTTTTCCTGTTGCTGATTGTTTTCCATGTTGAAATGTTTTAACAGTGAATAACAACTGTTTGCAGTTATAAAGCTAACAGGGATGCGATAGCGGAAACAGCCTGAAGGCAGATTAATGTGCCGGTAATTACGTTTTCGTATTTTTTTTGAAACAAATAGTATTATTTTCCTTCACCGGGTAGTGAATGATTCCCCTACTGGTGGGTGTCTTCACCCACCAGCATACATTTTACCTATATTTGTGAGCATACTTCTCTAACAAAGATTGCCTATGAACATACAGCACAAAAGGCAAAGCCAAATGGAATTGCAGGATGTTTATTTTTCATAATAACCCTATAGTTGAAAAATGGGCTTTATGCAGCCTGCCTGAAGATTACAGGTGGAGTAGTGCGATGTTCTATTTAAAAGGTATTGATGAATTTTGTTTCTTGACACATTATAAGGAGTGAATGTTTCGGTGTGTGAAGACACACACCGATTGGGAAAAAGTAAGCATTTCCCCTCCTGGCGTGAGTCTTCACACACCAATAGGAAGGCAATACAGTCGTACTGCGTTATGATATCGTTGATCAATAATATTTACTTTTTGTGATATCCCTTTTATAAGGATAAATACTCAACAATACTAAATAATTCTCTTCTATTATAAAGAAGAGCACATTCTTCTTATCCAGCCCGATCATTTGAATATTGGGTTGAGAAGTAAATCTTGGTACATAGAGCGCCTGAGCGATGCGTTCCAGCTTTTTAAATGTTCTTGTTATAAATTTTTCTGCTGAATGCTCAGACCAATTTTGTTTTAAATAATTAATAATTGAATGGAAATCATTATCGGCTTCTGCAGTCCAGACTATTTGGTAAGCCATTGCTGCACTTTTTGTTTCATCTCCTCATGTGTAATATAGTTGCCGCTTTTATAGTCTTCAAGAGCCTTATTTATTTTTTGTTGCAGTTTAGCCGGAAGGTTTTTGACGTTTACATTTTCCAATGTTGTCTCGGGGTGAAGGATGTCGTATACCTCATCGATTAAAGTGCTGTCATTTGTTTGTCTGATCAATTCCAGCACTTCAGTCTTTTTATCACTGATATTCATATCCCAAAAATTTCATTAAAATTAATAAAATTTCCGGGAGTTTAGTAGTGAAAAAATTAGAGACAAATTTCTCCTTGCTGTGGCTTATGTCGCCACTATAGTGATGGTATGCTGCAATAGTAATGTCTTACTTTCCATCCCCAGGTAATGAACATTGGTTGGAGATGCTCCGCAGCATGCCGGTATGGAGATAGCTGAATTTCTTGGCTGCGCATTTGATCAGCTTTTCCTTTTCAAAGTCCTTTAATATTTTTGAAACCTGTTCTTTGGTAGTGCCTGCCAGGTCGGCTATATCCTGCCGGCAGAAGCTAATGCGAAAGCTTTGTTTCTTTTCTTCATACTGGTACGCTTCCGCGAGCAGCAAAAGCGCTTCCGCTACTTTTTCCCGTACGGTTTTGTGCGCCAGGTTAACGGCCTTTTTTTCCACCAGTTGCAGTTCATTCAGGAACTGGTTAATGATCTGTTGCTTAAGCACCGGGCTTTTATCAGCAATTTCATCAAACAGGTCATACGGTATATAGCAATACAACACATCAGATACTGCAATTGCAGAGCTGGTATGGCAGCGGTGACCGGCATTTGCCCTGTGGCCAAAAACGGCGCCCCTGCCGGCAATTTGCAGGATCAGCGGCCGGCCCTGCTTTCCGTTCAGCTCTACTTTAAGAAATCCTTTTTTAATAAAGCAAACGCCCAGGACAGGGTCACCTTCCGAAAAAAGCCTTTCTCCTTTTTGAAGCGATTTGGATAGCTTATAGGTACTGATGGCGGTAAGCGTATGCGTATCGCAACTATTGAGGATAGAGCAGTTCCTGACCTTGCAGGTAATGCAATCGTACCGGGTTATTGCCATATCGGGTCATTATTTAGCATGTTCCATAACAATGCCGGCGGCTTTATTTCATTTCCTTCTCACCAGTAAAAGCAATCGTAAAATCCGTCTTTCTGCCTGCCTGTTTTATGATCTTGCTTAACCGGCCACCTGATCTTTATTTGCTTTTTGCTTTGCTGCATCCGGCACGGGCTATATTCCAATCTCCTTTATCCTTATTTTTGTGCTCTTTTTTACAACAGAAGTTTTATTCATGCTTAAAAAAGTATTGGTCATTAAGTTAGGCACGGCCGTAATTACCGATGGGGAAGGAAGGATTGATCAGTCTGTTATAAAAAACATAGCTGCACAAATTGCCATCCTTGGTAAAACATATAATATCGTGCTGGTATCCAGCGGGGCAGTAGGCAGCGGTAAATCTTTTTTTAAAAAATACAAGGGCACATTAACAGAAAGAAAAGCAGCAGCAGCGGTGGGTAATCCCATGCTCATTCAATTGTATCATCAATATTTTTCGGCGCATGGTATAACGGTGGCGCAGGCCCTGTGCGAAAGGCATCATTTCTCCAACCGGAAACAATTTCTGCAACTGAAAGAAACCTTTGGTGAATTCTGGCAGAACGATATTTTACCGGTAGTAAACGAAAACGACCTGGTAAGCAATATCGAGCTCAAGTTTTCCGATAATGATGAGCTGGCCACATTGATCGCCATTGGCTTTGATGCCGATACGCTGATCCTGTGCACCTCGGCAGGGGGGTTGATGGATGCTGAAAAAAACATCATACCCACCGTACAAAAAATTGATGCTGCCATACTCGGCTATGTAACCAAAACAAAGTCCAGCCTGGGATTGGGCGGTATGCTCTCCAAGCTCACCTCCACCAGGCTGGCCGCTTCGCTTGGAATAAGCGTGATCATCTGTGGTTTAAGCGGGAAGGATACCTTAATTTCGGCGCTGCAGGGCAAAAGCGGCACCACCTTTACTGCGCAGGCCTCCAACCTCAAAGCCCGCCAGAAATGGTTGGCCAGCGGGTCTATCACCATCGGCGGTGTGTATATAGACAAAGGTGCGGAAAAAGCGCTGCACGCCCGGAAGAGCCTGCTCACGGTAGGCATTAAAAAAGTAAAAGGTAGTTTTGTTGCAGGAGAGGTCATTCAGCTTATTGATGAAGAGGAAACCATTGTAGGCGTGGCCAAAGCAAAGCTCAGCGGAACCGAGATCAGCAAACAAATTGCACATAAAAATATTATAGCGGCACATGCCGATGACATTGTGATTTTTTAATAAAAGAAGATGCGTACTACCATTGCACAAATAAAGAAAGCCTACGAAGCGGCTCCCCAACTAAGGGCAATGAACGATAAGCAGTTGAAGAAAGTTTTGCTGATGCTGGCGGATGAACTTGAAAAGCAGCAAAAATCCATATTGAAAGCAAACCATGCTGATGTGGCAAAGCAGGATGCTGCCAATCCGCGTACGGATCGTTTACGATTAGATGAAAAAAGAATTAAAAGTATCGCACAAAGTATCCGTAAGGTGAGCCGCCTGCCCAACCCATCGGGAAGGGTTTTGGAGAAACGTAAGCTGAAGAATGGCTTATTGCTCGAAAAAATAGCGGTTCCCCTGGGAGTGGTGGGAGCCGTATATGAATCAAGACCCAATGTTACTTTTGATATTGCCGCTTTATGCATTCGCAGTGGCAATGCCTGTGTGCTCAAAGGTAGCGGGGAGGCGGAAAATTCCAACCGCGCAGCCGTACGCATTATACAGCAGGTGCTTAAAAAGAACGGGTTGCCCGGGGCTGTGGTTACTTTACTGCCATCGGAAAGGGAAACCGTGCAGGAATTATTTACCGCCACACAATATGTGGATGTGCTGATCCCGCGCGGTTCGGATGGGCTTATCCGTTATGTGCGTCAGAACAGCCTGGTGCCGGTTATAGAAACGGGAGCGGGCGTATGCCATGTGTATGTGGAAAAGAAAGCCGATATCAGTAAAGCCGTTAAGATCACGGTAAATGCAAAAGTATCCCGCCCGTCGGTATGTAATGCTATGGACGCGCTGCTGGTAGACCAGTCTGTTGCCCCGGCTTTTTTACAAAAATTGCAGCCGGAACTGGAACAGTTTAAAGTGGAGATTTTTGCCGATCCCGCTGCTTACAAACTCTTAAAAGGATATCCTTATTTGCGGAAAGCGCAGCCTGCAGATTTTGGAAGAGAGTTCCTTGATCTGAAATGCGCTGTTAAGGTGGTGAAGGATTCGGCTGAAGCCGTTAGCCATATCCGCAAGTATTCTACCAAACATTCCGAAGCGATCGTAACAGAAGATAAAAAGCAGGCGGAATATTTTTTACATGAAGTAGATGCCGCGGCCGTGTACCATAATGCCTCCACGCGGTTTACCGATGGGGAAGAATTTGGTTTGGGCGCCGAAATCGGCATCTCTACGCAAAAGCTCCATGCCCGCGGACCCTTTGCGCTGGAAAAATTAGTAACGGAGAAATGGGTTATACGGGGTAATGGGCAGGTGAGATGATCGGGTAATTTGAAAATGTGAAAGTGTGTATATTGGCTCACCACAAAATTAAAATCTAACCAATATGTCATCCATACAGCCACTTGTAGGAATTATTATGGGCAGCGACAGCGACCTTGCTGTAATGCAGGACGCCGCCGCCATTTTAAAAGATTTTGCCATACCATTTGAGCTTACCGTGGTATCGGCGCACCGCACACCGCTGCGTATGGTGGAGTATGCCTCCAAAGCAAAAGAAAGAGGGTTAAAGGTTATTATTGCAGGCGCCGGCGGGGCAGCACATTTGCCCGGCATGGTAGCCTCGCTTACTACATTGCCTGTTATCGGCGTTCCCGTTAAATCTTCCAACTCTATTGATGGCTGGGATTCCATTTTATCTATTTTGCAAATGCCCAACGGCATACCGGTAGCTACCGTGGCCCTGAATGCTTCCAAAAATGCCGGTATACTGGCGGCTACTATAATCGGCGCCTTTGATAAGGCTGTTAGTGAAAGCCTTGCCACCTATAAAAAAAACCTGGCGGATGAAGTGCTTAAAAAAGCGGGAAAGCTAAAAGACGGTGGCTGGAGCAATGATTTTGATCATTGATGCCGGGTATGAATAACTAACTTTTTCAAATTGCCAGTAGCTTCCTCCTGGCATCTTCCGGAACGGAGGTTATTTTTTTGGTAGTATAATCAAAGCAAACCATGCCCGTTTTGGCAGCGGCAACGGTAATATCCTTTCCGTTCCTGGTTGTGTTCAGCTTGTAAAGTATATCAAAGCTCACCCGCTCAAACGCGGTAGCCGTAACGGCAATGTGTACCGCATCCCCGTAAAACAGTTCCTTTTTAAACTCAATGGCTACATCACTCATAATAAGTCCAACCCCTGCGAAATTTGTTTCATCATAGCCCTGCTGCTGTAAAAACTGCATCCGGGCTTCATGGATAATAGAAAGCATGCTATCATTGCCGGCATGTCCGCCGTAATTAATGTCGGTAATACGAATGGGGATTGTTGTATGAAAAGAAAAGTGTTCCGGCAGTTCAAGCTTTATCCTGGGCATGTTTTGTTTTTTGACAAAGATAATCCGGCAACGTGATGGAGCATTATTTGTTGTTGTGCTGCTGTAACAGTTTCATCAGCTCGGAAATATCCATAAAGTTTTCTGCGGAAGGAATAAAAGTGGAATGACCTACTTCTTCTTTCCATGCCTTGAACTGATTTCTCCAGTACTGGCTTTCCCTGAGAATAACATCCAGCAGCTCCTCTTTTCCACTGCCGTTGAGGTATTGAATGGTATTTCTGAATTTGGAAGAAACCCTTACCGATTGCCCGTTGGGACCCGTCATTAAAAAATAGCTGTTGGGTAAATCCATCAAACGTACATCTTCTTTTACCTCACCTTTTAAATTGCGGATCCTTTTGGCGGCAGCATGATCTAGGTCATAGCGGTCGGTAATGGCCGTATTGTCGTATGGTATGGATGAAACAGGAGGTGCATTAAAAGTGGCTGCTTCCCTGTAAAAATCATTTAAGGGGGTATGGGGCTGTGTTTTGTTTTTGCGGGTGGTGGTCTGCGAAGCGATCATTGGCTTGTTGCTTTCCGGAGCGGTAATACCAGCATCTTCTGTACTGCCGGCAACAGAAGGAATATCCGGCTGCTCGCCGGTTTTGTTGGCGGGTAATGTTTTTTGGCCGGTAGTTTTGCTTTGATCGCTGCCTGCTATAAAATAATTAGCCGCAAAAAAACAAATGCCGATAAGTGCCGCCGCGGCAGCAATCCGAAGTCCTTTTTTTATACCAAAGCTTTTGGGAGCGGCAAGGTGAGGGGTATCGAGGGTATGCCGGATCAGTTCCCAGCTATTTTCCGGGGGGGTAATTTCCACATCGTATAACCTGTTCCTGAATACCAAAAGTTCGTTATCAAGATCATGCACTACCCGCTCCCACACGTGAACGGGTGGATTAACTTCATGATTATATAATTCATTTGTCCATTTCATGATCAGAGTTAAGGATGCGGATTATGATAGTGTTCTTTTTGTTTTAATCATATTTTGCAGTACGCCCTTTGCTCTGGCCAACTGCGATTTACTGGTTCCTTCACTGATGCCAACGATTTCCGCGATTTCCTTGTGCGAATAGCCTTCCACTACATATAAGTTAAACACTGTTCTGTAGCCTGGCGACAGTTCCTGGATCATCTTCATCAGGTCTTTCATGCTTAAACTGTCAAGAGCCGATAGTTCCTTAGTTTCAAGCAGGTTTTCATGGTTTTCGGTAACGGGGTAAAGATTCACCTGCCTGCGATAATGCTCAATTGCCGTATTCACAAATATCCTTCTTATCCAGCCTTCAAATGAGCCATCACCCCGGTACATATGCAGGTTTTTGAAAATTTTCACAAATCCATCCTGTAAAATATCCTGGGCATCTTCGGCTTTACCCGCATAACGAAGACAAACTGCATACATTTTAGGAGAAAACCGCTGGTATAAATATTCCTGCATACGGCGATCTCCATCTATACAACCTCTTATTAAGTCGCTTTCACTGATGGTATGGTTGCTTGGTAAAGACATTTAATCAACAAAGATCAATTTTCTTCTTTTCGTTTTAACGGTAAGGCGATAGTACGATTATATTTTTATTAAAAACTGAACTAATTGTTCCATAGCCTTCCCCCGGTGACTGTATTGATTCTTTTCAGCCAGGCTCATTTCGGCAAATGTACGATTGCTGTGGAGGGGTATAAATACCGGATCATATCCAAATCCCTTTTCTCCGCGGGGTTCTTCGGCAATATATCCCTCGCAGATCCCTTCAAACCGGTGCTCCCTGCCTTCCAGCATTAAAGAGATCACCGTTCTGAACCGGGCTGTTCTGTCTGCTTTACCTCTTAGCCTGTTCAGTAGTTTTTCTATATTAGCAGCAAAATCTCTTTCCTCTCCGGCGTACCTTGCGCTTTTAACACCCGGCTCACCATTCAGCGCGTTGGTTTCCAGTCCGGTATCTTCCCCGAAGCAGCTTATTCCGGTTAAGTTATAAATGGTGGTTGCTTTTTCTTTTGCATTTTCCTCCAGGGTATCAAAAGGTTCAGGGATATCAATATCAATACCTGCCTCTGCAAGGGTTATGATATTAAACCGTCCTTTTAATACGGAACGGATCTCTTCTGTTTTATGCTGGTTATTGGTAGCGAAAATAAGCTTTTGCATAAGGTTGTATTACAGTTGGAAAACCGATTTTAAGCTTGCCCATAACTTAGCTTTAAGCGGCTTGTTTGCTTCAATGCTGTCTAAAGGAGGAGCGCATATGTAAGTTGTATTGTTGAACGGCTGCACCTGGAAATGAGGAAAATGAAGGGGTAATCCTATATCCTGTGGCGATACGCCAAAAAGAAGCACAGTTTGTGGCTTGGTAGCAGCATTAAGGCTTAGGTAATGATTATTAGTGGATTGATGTATGTTAATGATGGCCACATCTGCCACGTTCAGCCTGCAGGCAGTAAGAACCCCGGTTAAGAAGATAAAAGATTTGTCGCTGAGGAATGGAGCATCATTTGCATTAACCACTATAGTGATGTGTTTTTGGTTGGAGCCCAGGAATTTTATGTGGGCTTCGGGTGCAGCCTCATTGCCTGCTGCATCTGGCATACAAATGATCGGCGCCGTATACAGGCTTGCTATCACGTTTTCGGGTAATATGATATTTTTAAGACTCATTTAATTTATAAGTGGCTTCCCTGCCATCGGGTTTTTTCGTTTCTTTGCAACAAAAATAGTGTTTTATGATTGCCGCGATGGATATTCAGGTTACAAAAACGGAAAGAAGCAAGTTGCAGGATATTGACCTGGAAAACCTGCCTTTTGGAAAATATTTTACAGATCATATGCTGGAAGCAGAATATGAAAACGGGAAGTGGACGAATGTGGAGATCAAACCCTACCAGCCTTTATTGTTAGAACCCTCATTGGCGGCCCTGCATTACGGGCAGGCTATTTTTGAAGGCATTAAGGCTTATAAAGATGAGCAGGGCAACGCTTTTGTATTCAGACCATACGACAATTTCAGGCGGTTTAATATCTCGGCCGCAAGGATGAATATGCCCGAAGTGCCGCAAGAGCTGTTTATTGACGGGATGCGCCGCCTTATTGCCATAGATAAAAACTGGATCCCTGCTAAAAAGGATCACTCCCTGTATATCAGGCCCTTTATGTTTTCTACCGATGCCATGCTGGGGGTGCGCCCTTCCCAAACGTATAAGTTCCTGATCATTTTAAGTCCTACCGGGCCGTATTTTCCCAAGCCAATGAACATACTGGTGGAAGAAAGGTATACCCGTGCGGCGCCCGGGGGTGTTGGTTTTGCAAAAAATGCCGGAAACTATGGCGGCAGCCTGATTGCTGCTACAGAGGCGCAGAAGCTGGGTTACGACCAGGTATTATGGACAGATGCTTCCGAACATAAATGGCTGCAGGAAGTAGGGATGATGAATGTTTTTTTTGTTATTGACCATACTGCCATAACGCCTTCTTTAGAAGAAGAAACGATATTGGATGGTGTAACGCGCAAAAGTGTAATTACTATTTTAAAAGAAATGAATATACCGGTGGAAGAGCGGCGTATTAATATCGACGAGGTAATTAAAGCACATAAGGAGGGAAGGCTGCAGGAAGCATTTGGCACAGGAACGGCCGCCACCATTGCTATGATACAAAAGGTGAGGTATAAGGATTATGTAATGGAATTCAGTGAAAAAGATTGGACGCTGAGCGCGGGAATAAAGAAAAAGCTTGATGCTATCCGCCAGGGAAAATCACCGGATACCCATCAGTGGATGCTGCCGGTATAAATTGAGGAAAAAATACCCCGTATTATTATAAAAGTCATTTACGCAATGACTTTTTTTATGCGTTCTGCATTTTTATTTCTGCTTTTAAAAAAGGGCTGAAAAGCTTTGCTGTAGCTGATTGTATGAAGATGCCACCTGTTAAGGGATGAAATCCGGTATCCATACGTTAAACAAACCTTATAAAAGTAAAGTTTTAGAAAGCTTTTAAATGAATTGTGGTGTAAAGGATAAGTCTGGTACGGAATTGTAGCTATCGTAGCAAAACAGTTTATTATGATAAAACAGCGTACCGGATCGAAAATTTTGGCTTTCTTTCTTTTATTGTCAGCAATTTTTGCAGGATGCAAAAAAGATAATAATAACAATCCGGATCCCAACCTTGATTTCAGAACGTATAAGTTATTTAATTATTCAAGCGGTGCCGAAGTGGAAGCGGGCAATTTTCGTATTGACCAGTTGGCGGATGGAAATGCCCGGTTAACCATTACTATAAGCGAACCTTACCGGCAGGACGGCATAAATTTCGACGCCGTGATCAATACTAAAGATGAGGCGGAAAATGAACTTATTTTTTCCTACCTGGGTTCCGTTAATGGCAAAACAGGTAGTTTAATAGTGAACCCGGTTATGGGGAGCGGATCCAACCTTCCTGTAAAATACAGTGATTTGATCAGTAAAACGGGCTATTACATCAAGATCATGAACGGCGCAAATGTACAGGCCACAGGCGAAATTAAATAAACGGCGGGTTTTTAATAATTTGAACTTATAAATTTTGGTATTTCCCAACAAGCCGCTTACCTTTGCCCTCCCAAAAATAAAAGGTAAGAATGCCTACAATACAACAATTAGTTAGAAAAGGTAGAGAGATCATCAGAGCAAAAAGCAAATCAAGGGCTTTGGATAGCTGTCCGCAGCGTCGTGGCGTATGCACCCGTGTATATACCACTACTCCCAAAAAACCTAATTCCGCTTTGCGTAAAGTGGCAAAAGTACGTTTAACCAATAAGGTGGAAGTAATTGCCTATATACCTGGTGAAGGACATAATTTGCAGGAACACTCTATCGTATTGATCAGGGGCGGTCGTGTAAAGGATCTGCCGGGTGTTCGTTACCATATTGTAAGGGGCAGCTTAGATACTGCGGGAGTAAAAGACCGTAAGCAAAGCCGTTCCAAATACGGAACAAAAAGAGAGAAGGCCAAGAAATAGCTTTAAAGTATAATACAAGTAAACTGATTAGCGTAATAATATTTAACCAACATGCGTAAAGCACAAGCTAAAAAATTACCATTAGCACCTGATCCAAAGTTTAACGATAAGCTGGTTACCCGTTTTGTAAATAACTTAATGTGGGGTGGCAAAAAAAGTACGGCTTACGATATATTTTATGATGCCATTGACCGTGTTTCAAAAGTATCCGGTGAAAACGGGTACGAAATATGGAAACGCGCATTGAACAATGTTACACCGGGGGTGGAAGTACGCAGCCGCAGAATTGGTGGTGCAACGTTCCAGATTCCCGCAGAAGTTCGTCCCGATCGTAAAATATCGCTTAGCATCAAATGGCTTATCCGCTATAGCCGCGACAGGAACGGGAAAACGATGGCAGATAAGTTAGCCAATGAAATTATAGCTGCCAGTAAAGGCGAGGGTGCAGCTTTTAAAAAGAAAGAAGATACCCACCGTATGGCCGATGCCAATAAAGCATTCGCCCATTTCAGGATATAAAATCATTTTAATATTTTTGCACTGATATACCCTGCTGTTGTTTCACGGCAGGGTATTTATTTATTAAAGAGGTGCGGCTTGCAATACCTGCCCTGAATACCTGACTGATCGTGTAAATTGTACGGAAATGAAACTGAAAATTACCATCATTATTTTGCTGCTCTCAAAGCTTACCTTTTCCCAAAACAAGGGGCTGGGTACCTGGCATGTGGTTAACGCGCAATTAAGCTTAAGCCAGAAATGGGAAGTTTTTACAGAGCTGCAGACCAGATCAAACAGTTTTTTTGATGATTTTTTTTACTACGAAATAAAAGGCGGACTGAGCTATAGCATTAACAGCAACTTTTCGTTTTTGGCCGGTGCAGGCAGGTACGCTACTTATGCAGGCGAAGGAAATTTTGCTAAGCCGTTTGATAGTGAAGAGTTCCGGATCTGGCAACAGGTTACCATGAACCAATACCTTGAGCGGCTGAAGATAGAGCATCGCTATCGCGCAGAGCAAAAATGGATGAGTGATGGTTACCGTAACCGGTTCCGCTACCGTTTAAATATGATGCTGCCTTTGAATAATGCCAGATTAGTGCCTGGTACATTTTATTTGAATGCTTACGATGAAATTTTTTTAAATAACAAAGCCCCTCATTTTGAACGTAACCGGTTTTTTGCAGGTGCAGGCTATATATTAACGCCGGTTACTACCATTCAGGCCGGGTATGTAAACCAGTACAATTATACGCTTAGCAAGCGCGGTGCTAAAAACTTCCTCCAATTTTCGCTTATGCTGCAATTTGAGTATGATGACGAGGGTGAAAGGATCCCTAATTTAATGGATTAACAGCCGGCTATTCTTTTTTCAGCGGTCTTATAATCATCCGGAGCGCCTGGTCTTTGGTAAAATAGGCAATCATCCAGTTATAAAGCGTGGTTATTTTATTGCGGTAGGTAACCAAAGAAATAAGATGAATGAACAACCACATGAACCAGGCGATAAATCCCCTGAAATGCAATGGAGGTTTAGGTAAATCGGCAACGGCTTTGTTGCGCCCTATAATTGCCATTGTACCTTTATCTCTGTAACGGAAAGGGCGAAGTGGCTGTTGTGCCGCTATTCTTCTAAAATTAATCGCCAGGTTTTTCCCCTGCTGCAGGGCTACCTGCGCCACCTGGGGATGTCCCTCCGGAAAATCCGGGTCGCTGGTTTGCAGGCAGGTATCTCCAATAGCGTATATATTGGAAGTGTTCTGCACTTTATTAAACGCGTCTGTCAAAAGCCGTTTGCCCCGTCCATAGGAAGTGCCGGGGATGCCGGCTATGGTTTTTGCGGAAACGCCTGCAGCCCAAATGAGTGTTTTGGTTTGAATATGTTCTCCGTTGGACAGGACAACCATGTCATTTATATAATCCTTTACCTGTATGTTCAGCTTAATTTCAACACCTAATTTACATAAAGCAGTATAGGTATCTTTTTGAGATCTGGGGCTCATTGGCGACAGTAACTGAGGGCCGCCGTCTATTAAATAAATATGGCTTTGATCTTTTGCCCCCCTGAATTCGGGATAGTCTTTACGGATAATAAATTTTCTCATCTCTGCCAGCATGCCCGATACTTCCACTCCTGTTGGTCCTCCACCGGCAATAACAATGGTAAGCAGCTTTTCTCTTTCTGTCTTATCCGGGGTAAGCGTGGCATTTTCTAATTGCTGCAGCAGGTAATTGCGCATTTCCAGCGCATCATTCACTGTTTTCATGGGAATGGCGTTTGCTTTCACATTCTCCAGCCCAAAATAGTTGCTTTCCGTTCCCGTGGCAAGCACTAAATAATCATATTCCAGATCACCGGATGACAACACTACTTTATTCTCCTGCGGAACAACTTTCAATAATTCGCCCATCCGGAAGCGGATATTTTTTTTGCCCTGGAACATTTTCCGAAACGGGTAGCTGATATTAGACGCTTCCAAAAAACCGGTAGCTACCTGGTAAAGCAGTGGCGGAAAGAAATTATAATTGTTTTTATCTGCCAGCGTAACGTTGAACCCGCTTTTATCCGATAAATGTTTAGCGAGGTTAATACCTGCAAATCCACCCCCTATAATTACTACTTGTTTTGTTGTCATTATTTAATTCCCTTTCTACATTGTTTGTCATAGAAAACTGCCCGTCCGCCGGTTTTCACCGTTTCTGTTGCCGCTTATTCGGTACATTGCTAAAATGCCTGACTCCCGGTGAGCTTCCTGTGGGGCAGGAGATTGGGGTTCTGCTGATGAACCAAGCACACATTATCAAGATGATAAAGCTACCAAACCTGCCCTGGTTTTCCCTGTTTTTTCTATATAAAATTTTAGAAAGGGCATGCTATTGTTTTCACACTAATTTCGCTACCTTTGCGCCTCAAAAAAATATAGTTGGAGTGCAATACGCTTTAATATATATTAAAAGTAAAAATATTTAATCCCCAATAAAATGGCAGACTTAAAATTTCAGAGAAACTTTGGTATTGCGGCACACATTGATGCAGGCAAAACCACTACTACAGAGCGTATTCTGCGCTATACCGGTATGATACATAAAACAGGGGAAGTGCATGACGGTGCTGCCACTACCGACTGGATGGAGCAGGAAAAAGAAAGAGGTATTACCATTACTTCTGCAGCGGTAAGTTGCCACTGGAACTTTCCTACCGTAAAAGGAAAGCCAACGCCTGATACAAAAAAATATAGTTTCAATATCATTGACACGCCCGGCCACGTGGATTTTACCGTAGAAGTAGAACGCTCCATGCGTGTGTTAGACGGGCTGATCGCCCTGTTTTCTGCCGTGGATGGTGTTGAGCCCCAGAGCGAAACCGTTTGGCGCCAGGCAAACCGGTATAAAGTACCGCGTATAGGGTTTGTAAATAAGATGGACCGCGCCGGCGCCGACTTCTTAAATGTAGTAAAACAGGTAAAGGAAATGCTGGGTGCTAAAGCTGTTCCGTTGCAGTTACCCATTGGTGCGGAAGAAGGCTTCAAGGGGGTGGTAGACCTTATTAAAATGAAAGGTATCATCTGGCATAATGAAACGGAGGGCATGACCTTTGATGAAATTGATGTGCCTGCTGATATGCTGGAAGAAGCCAATGAATGGAGAGGTCATTTGGTAGAAGCCGTTGCTGAATACGATGACAATTTAATGGAGAAGTTTTTCGATGATCCCAATACGATCACAGAAGACGAAATGCATACCGCCATTCGCAAGGCAACAATTGACCTGAGCATCGTGCCTATGATGTGCGGCTCTTCATTTAAGAACAAAGGCGTACAAACTGCCCTGGATGCGGTTTGCCGCTATCTTCCTTCTCCTATGGATATTGAGGCTATAGAAGGTGTGAATCCGGATACCGGCGAAACGGAAATCCGCCACCCCGATGCTAAGGAACCTTTTGCTGCACTGGCTTTTAAGATCATGACCGATCCCTTTGTGGGGCGCCTGGCATTCTTCCGGGTTTACTCGGGGCACTTAGATGCGGGTTCTTATGTGTTAAATGTGAGAAGCGGTAAGAAGGAAAGGATCAGCCGTATCATGAAAATGTTTGCCAATAAGCAAAATCCTGTTGACTTTATTGAAGCCGGAGATATTGGCGCTGCTGTTGGGTTTAAGGAAATCAAAACCGGCGATACGCTTTGTAATGAAGACCATCCCATTACCCTTGAAAACATGTTCATTCCTGAACCGGTTATTGCTATTGCGATAGAGCCTAAAACACAGGTTGACGTGGATAAGATGGGTATAGCTATCGGTAAGCTGGTAGAGGAAGACCCCACGCTGCGGGTAAATACCGATGAAGATACCGGCCAAACTATCCTGCGCGGAATGGGCGAGCTGCACCTGGAAATTATTATAGACCGGATGCGCCGCGAATTTAAAGTAGAGGTGAACCAGGGTGCGCCGCAGGTGGCATATAAGGAAGCGTTTACCGCTAAAGTTGAGCATCGTGAAGTATTGAAAAAGCAAACCGGTGGTCGTGGTAAGTTTGCCGATATTGTATTTGAAATGGGGCCTGCCGATGAAGAGTGGATGAATGAAAACCCGGGTAAAGCGTTCCAGTTCGTGAATGATATCTTTGGAGGCTCTATTCCGCGTGAATTTGTACCTGCCATACAAAAAGGATTTGAAACTTCTATGGGCAACGGGGTTCTGGCCAATTATCCCGTACAAAACATGAAAGTGCGTGTATTTGATGGTAGCTTTCACGATGTGGATTCCGACTCTATGTCGTTTGAGCTTTGTGCAAAAAGCGGATTCCGTGAAGCAGGCCGTAAAGCTAAACCCGTACTGCTGGAACCTATTATGAAGGTAGAAGTATTAACACCCGATCAGTACATGGGTGATGTAACCGGCGATATCAACCGCCGCCGCGGCATATTAGAAGGCATGGATACCCGTAATAACCTGCAGGTAATTAAGGCCAAAGTACCGTTGAGCGAAATGTTTGGTTATGTAACCCAACTGCGTTCGTTAACATCAGGTCGCGCAACATCTACCATGGAGTTCAGTCATTATAATCCTACGCCGAATAATATAGCTGAAGAAGTAATTGCAAAGGTGAAAGGAAAGGTAACGGCGTAATGAGTGGTGAGTGGTAAGTGATAAGTAAAAAAGATACACTTAAATAATAACCCGTTCTGCGAAGGTAGGGCGGGTTTTTTTATTTGGGTTTCCTGTTGCTTGCACAACAGCAAAGCAAGAATGAACCTGCTTTTAGGTGTTATGCGCAGGGTGAATTAATACGATATGATGTTACTCCAAAATAAAAAACCGGGCACTGCAGCCCGGCTATTATTCCAATAAACATAATTGTCTGTGCGTAAGATGCTATTCTTTTTGGCGAAAGATTAAAGCAACCTCGTTTTTACTTTTTGCTTTGTGATCATCTATCCTAATGATTCGATAATGTAAAGATGCTGCGAATTTACCCTTAGCGGAACTTTATTCGCCGGGGTGATTTGTTTCTCCGTTTTACGGGAGCTTTTGCCCGTTAAGTGTTTGTGCTTAGATTAAAATAGAGGCTATTTTTGATGCTGCTATATATGCTTCCTGCTGGCAGGATAGATACTTTTTCGTTTATCACTTATCCTGATAAACAAATGATAACCGGAAAGATATGGTTGGTTACCATCCTGGTTGGGGCAAATGTGCCAGTATCGCAAAAACAAAAGCCGGTCGTGTATGACCGGCTATGTTTCAATAATGCTGCGGGTTAGTGCGTAAATATTTTTACCCTTTTTTAGCGGGCGATTTAAGCAACTTCTTTTACTTTTTACTTCGTGATCATCTATCCTAATGATTCGATAGTGTAAAGATGCTACAGATTTACCCTTAAAGGAATTTTATTCGGCAGGCTGGTTTTTACCTTCGTTTTTTGGGAGGTTTTGCCCGATAAGTATTATTGCTTATACGCGGGTATATGCTTAATGTTTTGCCCGTAAATATATTCCTGAACCCGGCTACCGCTAAGCAGTTGATATATGTTAACGTGAATTTTGGATGTTCGGAAATACTTGACCAATCATTTCTCGCGGCGTACACAGCGAAGCAGCGTGCGCAAAGTATTCTTCTTTGCGCACGCCGAATCTTTGCGTGCACTGCGTGAAATAATGCTTTCCTACTCAGTCTAATAACATCCAAAACTCAGGTTATGTTAAGCCATGCATATGCTTTTTATTGCACGGCAATTCTTATCCCTTCGGAATGCGATATAAATTCAGGGGCATACATACACTGGATGGTAGCCACACCCACCGAAAAATTTCCCTGGTGCGTAACAAACAGCGGGTATTCGAACACGTAAGTGCCTTTACGCAGCCAACTGAAAAAGAAGCTGGTGGAGGCGTCTTTGGTACTTTCGTAATAGCCCAGCCCGTCCTGCCATTTGTATTGGCTCAATACGTTTACCGGTTCCGTTCCCGCAGCACGCAGGTCTTTCATATGCACATACTCCATATCCCTGTCTGACCGCAATTCAATCCTTACCTTTATTTTATCGCCCACCTTCAGTATCGTGCTGCTGTCCACGGGTTGAAGCACCGGACCCCTGTCGCTATTTGTTTCTCTGAACAATTGCTTTTTTAGCTGCAGGGGCATTTTATTTTCTGCCGGTACCGTTATTTTATCTAAGTCTTCAAAATATTGCCAGTACACGGCGCCCCAGCTTCCCGCATCTTGCTGCGCGGGAGCAGAAGATGAAGATACACTTACCTGTATATTACCCATTGCAGGCGTTATTGCATCTGCGTTGATCCTGTATTTAAAATATCCTGTACCCGCTTCGTCATTTCCTGAAGAAGAAAACTTCTGCGATCCCATTTGGATAGCTACCCCGGGTTGATCGTTTAACCACTTTGTTCCCTGCAGCAATAATGCATAGCTGGCTTCAGCGGTTGACCTGGTATTGCCCCAGTGCTGTGTTTGCTTTTGTTTCAGCAGCCACAGCTTCATATCATTCACGGCTTTTGCGTCCTGTGTTATTTCATTAAAGGCTTCAATGAGCAGGGCCTGTGTTTCTACAGGCGCTTCATACCAGTAATATCCCCGCCGGTTGTCTTTCCAGTACATGCCCAGCTCTTCATGCGTAATGGCATTTTCCTTGAGCGAAGCAAGGATGGCTTTGGGTGTGATTTTGTCGTTATCACGGTAGAGGCTCAGCGCGATCATGCCCCGGAAGTAAGGGCTTTGTTTTAACCAGAATTGCTTTGCCTGCTGCTTATAGTAATCATATGCTTTCAGGGATTTGGCATCTGCTTTTTTATTTTCAAAGAAGCTGCGCATATACAGGTATTGTATCGCTATGCCTGTAAGGTTATTCTTTTTAAGATCCGCTTTTTGTTTTAGCAGGTTGTCATAATCATCTTTTATCCTCGCATCGGCATAGCGCAATGCCTTTTCTATGATCTCATTCCATTCAGCATAACTTTTTTCAGACAAGGCATTTAATCTTTGCAAATGCCCCGCGCCGGTTATAATATACTGGGTGATATAGCGGTCTTCTTCTCCTCCTTTAAACCACACGAAGCCGCCATTAGAGCTTTGCATATCCTTCAGCTTGTTCAGGTTCGTTGCGGCTTCATTATCCATGCGCATCATGTCGAACAATAACGCTATCTTTTGTTTTTGTTCTGTTTCACTTTGCGCCTGCAATACCCAGGGTGTTTCCTGCAGTAATATGCTTTTCAGCTCTTCATTTTTTTCAAGGCCCGAAACAAGGCTTTTGCTGTTTGCGGAATCGGTACGCCATTTATCGTATACCGCTTTTATGCGTGGGGCGCTGTTGGCAATAAGCGTGGCTAATGTATTGGCGTAATACCGGTTGAAGGTTTGCTCCGAACATTCATACGGGTATTCGGTCAGGTAAGGCAGTGCCTGCACGGCATACCACGCAGGGTTTGCGGTATATTCAACCGTTAGTGCATAATTCTTTTGGGTTGAAGCGGGTGTATTATCCAGCTTCAGCAGCTTTTCAAATTTGAATTGTTTGGCGCCCAGGCCGCGCATATTCAACGGAAGGGTTTCTGTTATCAGCATGCGGTTGCTCAATACCGGCAATACATTTTCTTCACCGTCGGAAAGTGTGATTCCGCTAACACGTGGCGAAGAAGTTGCGCTGATCCGGTATAATAATGGCGTATTAAAGTTTTCGGGAATAGTAAGCTGAAACAGCAATGCTTCACTTTGACCCGGTAACAGGGAAAAGCTTTTTACCGGCACGGCATTATGAAACAGATCATCCACCGGTTGATTGGTGGCGGCGTTAATGAGCTCTAATCTGGCAAATCCATTAATCAGGCTGTCGCCTATGTTCACAAGCTTAGCGCTGAAAAACATGCTGTCCTTTTCCCGTACAAAGCGCGGCGCATTGGGTTGCACCATCAGCTCTTTTTGGGTAACGGCTAACTGTTGGGCATACCCTAAAGCCAGGGAAGGGGTGTGGGCCAATGTCATTAGTTTCCATTGGGTCAATGCTTCCGGCGCGGTAAAGCTAAATGATACATTGCCTGCGCTGTCGGTTTTCAGGTCCGGAAAAAAGAAAGCGGTTTCGTTGAAGTTTTTACGGATAACCGTATTGTTTCCCGGAGTTGTAGCTGAAGCCTCTTCTGTGCCGGGAGCAGGGGCTGTGCCGGTAAGTTTTGAGGCCTCCATAAAGCCTTCATTCATTGCCATTTGGGTAGGTGGTGCTGCAGGCGCTGCTTCTGCCGCTACTCCCATGCTGCGTTTTTGGCTGCCATAACCAACCACAACAACTTCATTCATCCGGGAGATCTCCGCATCAATCAACCGGTCGTAATTTTTGATGAATACTTCGTGTGCTTTCCCTGATGCATTTCCCAGGTCGTTTCTTTCCTGCGATTGCACTTCCGTGAAGTTCTGCCCTCCGTTCCAGTAGCTGCTAAAATAGTATACCGGCCATATGCCCGGCACAGACCAACTGTGCGGCTTAAACTGATCAAGCGATGCATCATACATGGCGGCCAGCATTTCCGCTGCTACTTTTTCACCTTGTTTGCCGCTTACTTTCACTTCCCATTTTTCATGGCTGCCGGGCTCCATCTTATCCCTGAAAGTAGTAAAGCTGATATCGAGTTGTTTATTGCTCCATGGAATATTAATAATATGGTTGTTGGCATAAAAACGGTTATTCTTTACAAAGAACTGCAGGATGCCAAAACCGCCACGGTCATCCTCCGTTGCCGCGAAACGGAAATCCTTCTTTTCATTATTCAATATAAGAAACTGGTAAGCGCTTTCGGAATTGTTTTGTGCCGCAGTGCTCAACGGACGGGGAGTGCCTTGAATGTCCCTGTCTGTTTGCTGAATCATAAACACATCATTAGCCGAAGTGCCGCTGAGAAAGGAAGCGGTTTCGCCCGGCTGTATAGCATGGGGTAGGCCTGTGTTCCAGGTATATGACGGTGATGGCAGCGTTTTGGATTTATTGTCGTACAACTGCACATATTCCATCGCTTTTACTTCGGCGCCAAACCTGTCTTTGGCTGTTACTTCTATGGCATACCAGCCGCCCCGGGGGAATTTGAAATTTGAGATTTGAAATTTGAGATTGGCTGCCGTAGTAAGGGAATCAGCATATACAACCGCCTCTTTTTTCCAGTTGTGGTAATCGGCTTCATCTTTGTATTCATCGTGCGGAAAAAGTGCAATGAACTCAACTTCGCTGTAAAGGAACTGGTCGGGCTTTTCCCAGTACCTGCTGCGAATAAGGCGCCCCGGATCCTGTAATGGATATATATTCACCTGCGCATTAACCGGTTCAAATTCACCATTCAGGTTTTTGCTGCTGATCGTAAGCGTTGTAAAGCTGTCTGCCGCAAGCGGCCCGTTTTGGGGCAAAGTAATAGCTAATTGAATGGCTTTATATCCTACCTGTATGATTTCCGTGCTGCTGCGGGTTTCACCATTAATATCCGTTACATCCGCTTCAATGGTATAATCAAAGATGGGGTCGAGTAACTGGCTGATGGTAAGATCGGGTATGGCATTAAAATGAATAGTAAAATTTCCGGCAGCATCAGTGGTTGTGGTGCCGTTCGTAATTTCCATTGGGGTTGTATTGGGCATTCCCCTGCGGTAATACAACCAGGGATAAATAAACCTGGCACTACGTGATACCCTGTATTTTACGTAGGCGCCGCTGATGTTATTACCGGCATAGGCTTTGGCTGAACCCGTAATGGTAACGGTATCGTTCACCCTATAACTATTTTTCGGCTTGTTGATGGCTACCAGGAACTTCGGGCGTTTATATTCTTCTACAGCAAAATACTGGCTGCTCTGGTTATATTCCTCTACCCATATGGCAAAATTTCCGGTGAGGGTATTTTGAGGTAAGCGAAATTGTCCGTGCAGGGAACCATATTCATTCAGGTTTAAGGCGAGTGAATCCAATGCCTGGCTGTTCACATCCCGGAGATATACTTTTACGGTTTTGCCGGTAATAAGTGTGGGCTTACGGGCAGTAGCATTTTTTGTAATGCCTATACCTTTAAAATATATGGTTTGTCCTGGCCGGTAAATGCTCCTGTCGGTAAAAAAATATACCCTTGCGTTTTCCCGCTCAAATTCTTCCGCTGTTGCACTTATATCATTTGCATTATAGCGGGTATACAGGTATTGGTAATCATCCATGAACAGGTAGTCCTTTTGCCACCTGATCTCCAACCGGGCGTTCCGGTTGGTTTTGCCGTCAGCGTTCAGTTCAAATAAACCATTTTTACCTGCTATTACCTGTTCCGCTTTCTGTAATTTGTTTTTCCTGTCTGTATAATCATATTTGGAAGTCCATACCTGCACCGAAGCGCCCGACAGGGGTTGGCCGGTATTACGGTGCAAAGCGAAATAGGTATTGCCATTGTTAATATAACTGATGTCGGATACATAAAAGAGCTGTGCTGCCAGCAGGTTTTCAGCAGTGGTAAAATCATTGTTTATGCTTCCCAGCAAAATATACTCTCCGGCGGGCAGGGCGTCAATTTTTATTTCAACCGAATGATCGCGGAAGTCGTCTGTTGCCGGCAGCTCCTGTTGCCATGAGCGTACAGCGGGCAGGGCAGTGAGCTTATTCCAGTAAGCGGTTTCGTAGCGGTTTTCCCACTGTGCTTTAAGTACTTTGTTTATTGGTATAACCCGGAAATGGCAGGTGAAGAAATTTTTATAGTTCACTAAGGTTCTGAAGGCCTCTCCCGGAACATTTACTTTTTCTGTTTTGAGCGTTAACGATTTGCGGAGTATGCTGTTGAGCAGGTTGCTGCAATTAGCAGCGCCTTCTGTTTTGGGAAAATCAGTCATTGTGCTTTCGCAAATTTCTTTGGCCGTTTTAAAGGCATACTTCAGGTCTTCATTCCCTTTTGCTTCATCATAGATGCTGCCCTGCTGAAAATAATACCGGGCCAGCAGCGCCCGGGCCTGCGCGGTTACGGGCTGGTTGCCGTATTGCGTTGTAAGGTGAGTTAAAGCCAGGCGGTAAACCTCCTCTTTATTGGGTATTACCGCATGGCGGTAAACGAATTGCAGCCTGCGTAAATCGGCATCCATCAGCGCATCGGGTGCCGCATCATTGCTATGAAAAGATAATAATTGCCGGAAAATGAGCAGTGCCTTATAGTGCAGGGAAGAAGAATCATTCGTTTGAAAAGTATGATGAATGAAATCAGCCACCGGGTCAAATGCTGCATTTTCATTGATGGTAAAAGCGTAAGCGGGTTTTGTTATATTCCTTTCGTCATTTTCAAAATAATCCAGTGCCCTGTGCGCTAAGAGATCATACAGGGTAGGGCGTAAGTTCCGGGTATTACCTTTAATGATAACAGGTTCGTATGCTTCGGGCCGGGTTTGCTGCAATAATTTTTCATCTTCTATTGAAGCCAGGTAGAGCGCGCTTATTTTTTCATGGAGGTCGTCTAAGGTCCAGGTAGCAACGTCTTGTTTATTAACAGCCACCGTATTGGTCCTGTTATACAATTTCCAACGGTTATTTTGGAGGTATTGCCAGTACATGCCGGCAGCTACCGACTGCAAAATATAACGTACAGGCGGTTGCGCTGTTTGTATCTCTGTTTCCACTTTCCGGATACTTTCTTCCGCACCGTTTTCTGTGGAGGGAATATTGAGATGGACCTGGTAGATGAGGGCTTTGATTAATTGCGCATTGTTCTTTTCTTTCTTTGCCCGCTCATATATTTTTTGCACTTCCGTGAGCGCCGACTGCGGCAATCCCTTTTCATTGATCAACTGGTCAACTTTTTTCCAGGCATCATCATAGCTCATTTTGGTTTGACTTTTAAGTTGTATGAATAATAAGCAGGATAGTATACAGAGTAGCAGGTGTTTCAAAAATTTCATGTTGTTCTATTTGGATGATATTCAAAATTAACGGGTAACAGGGAACCCATTCGCAATAAGAGATGCCGGGGTAAAAGGAATTGCATAAAAATAAACAAATCAATCGGCAAATGCCAAAAGCATGTATTCCAAAATAAGCTTCGCTGATTACGCAGCATACCCGCAGATTTTTCTGTTCTGCAAAATTCAGCGATAGCTGCGGTGCTTCCTAGAGCACTATTGCTCAACTCACCTCCACGATCAAAAATTTCAGGTAGTTGGTGTTTTCCATACCCGGAACGATGGGATGATCGGCCGATTGTGCCTGGAATGTTACCCTGCGTAATTTTTTGCGGGCGTCTTTGGCCGCCATTGTAATAATATCAAGGAATAATTCCGGTTGCACTAAACTGGTGCAACTGGATGTAACAAGAAATCCCCCGGGTTTCAGGAGCTTCATCCCCCGTAAATTAATTTCTTTATAGCCTGCAACGGCTCTTTCAATATTTGCCCGGCTTTTGGTAAAGGAAGGCGGGTCGAGCATTACCACATCATATTGTTTTCCTTCTTTCGACCAGGTTTTCAACGCATCAAAGGCGTTTATACAGTTGAAGCGGCAAACATCGCTATAGCCATTGAGCAGGGCGTTTTCCCGGGCCTGTGCGCAGGCGTTCTCCGAAATATCCAAACCTAAAACAGATTTGGCCCCATAATGTGCCGCATGAATTTCGAAAGTGCCGGTATAACAAAAAGCGCCCAGCACTTCCGCTCCTTTTGCTATATGCTGTATGGCGCGCCGGTTATCCTGCTGGTCTAAAAAATAACCAGTTTTTTGTCCGTTCGCTATATCAACATGAAATTGTAATCCATTTTCCCGGATGATAATATTGGTATCAAATGATGCAGATAAAAACCCTTTTTGCTGCGGCAGTCCTTCCAGTTCCCGCACGGGTACATCATTGCGTTCATAAATACCTTTTGGATTGAATATCCTGTGTAATGCCCCTGTAATGGCCGGCTTCCACACATCAATGCCTAAGGCAAGGGTTTGCAGAACAAAATAATCATTAAACTTATCAATAATAAGCTGGGGTAAGCCGTCGGCCTCGCCAAAAACCAGCCGGCAATTTTCTGTGTATCCCAGCCGCTGCCGGTATTGCCATGCTTTTAATAGCCGGGTATAAAAAAAATCATCATTAATTGTTTCATTCCTGTTCCGGGTCAGTAACCGTACAATGATCTGTGATTTGGGATTAATATATCCCCTGCCTATGAATTTATTGTCGTGCGTAAATACTTCCGCTATTTCTCCCCCGGTACAGGTTTCTTCTATTGTTTTTACTTCATTGCCAAATACCCAGGGGTGCCCGTTTTGGATCCTGTTGCCGGCTGTTTGCTTTAATTGTACTTTTATCATGAGGGCAAAGGTAGATGGGATTTAAAATTTGAAATTTAAAATTTGATCCGTCCGGTATTTTTGCCCGTGGCAGCGCTGCTGTCCCCCCGCTGTCGCTAAAGACGGAAGCCATTGTTAATCCGACAATAGGATTAGGTATTTTATTCTCAAATAGCTTTTAGTATTGAATAGGGGTGTG